>JALSQM010000001.1 GCA_026985385.1 Acidilobaceae archaeon
TATATCGCTCGGCTTCGCGTGGCTCTCAACAACGACGACGTCGAAGGCGCCACTCTTAATCATCATGTACGCCTGGGCCAGGCCCTGGAGGCCGTCGCCGGCCACGGTGTAGGTCGGCCTGAGAACCGCCCCGAGGGGCTCGGGGGCGAACTCGTCGGCTATCGCTATCCCCTCCCAGTAGTCCTCCTGGCAGGACACGAAGGCGTCAACGTCCTCCCTAGGGTTTATGCCGGCGTCCTCATAGGCCCTCTCAGCAGCCTCGAATACTAGCTCCCTGAAGGAGAGCTCCGGCACCTGGGGGCGGAAGCCCGCCCAGCCGGCACCCACGATGGCTACCCTGCGCATTAGGGGGACCCACTACTCGTGGTCTACAGCCACTATATTAGGGTGAGCCGCACGGAAGTAATGAAGGCCCGCGTAATATGTGAACGCATAAATATTCGAGGCCACAAGTATACTAGCAGAAAAAACAGCCCTCCTAGGGGGTGGCGCTCCATGCCCAGGATCAGGGTTGGCATTATAGGCGTCGGGAACTGCGCCTCAGCCCTCGTCCAGGGGGTCTACTACTACAAGGAGAGAGGCGACTGCGAGGGCCTGATACACTGCGACATAGGAGGCTACAAGGTGTGGGACATAGAGTTCGTCGCCGCTGTCGACATAGGCTCTAATAAGGTTGGGAAGGACCTCTCAGAGGCGATATTCGCGCCCCCGAACATAACGCCGAGGATAGCCGACGTGCCAAGGCTCGGGGTAACCGTTGTTAGGGGCCCAGTGCTCGACGGCGTGGCCCCGCACATGGTTGAAGTCTTCAAGCCCGCTGAGGGGAGGGATCCCACGGTAGATGAGGTGGCTGATGCGCTCCGCGAGGCGGACGTGGTCGTAAACCTCCTACCCGTGGGGAGCGAGAAGGCGACTAGGTTCTACGCTGAGGCCGCGCTCAGGGCCAGGGCGGCCTTCGTCAACGGGATACCAGTCTTCATAGCCAGCGACCCCAGCGGTGAGTGGCCCCGCCGCTACGCTGAGGCAGGCCTCCCACTGCTGGGCGACGACGTTAAGGGCCAGGTGGGAGCGACGATAACCCACAGGACGCTCGTGGCGCTCCTCAGGGATAGGGGCGTGAAGGTCGAGGGCACCTACCAGCTCAACATAGGGGGTAACACCGACTTCCTGAATATGCTGCTCGAGGAGAGGCTCGTGTCGAAGAGGATAAGCAAAACCAGGGCTGTGACGAGCCTACTCGACTACGGCAGAAAGCTGGAGGAGGGTGGGGGTGTACGGATAGGGCCCAGCGACTACGTCCCATTCCTCGGCAACACCAAGGTGGCCTACATGTACATAAAGGCCAGGAGCTTCGCCGGCTTCCCGCTCACGATAGACGTTAAGCTCACGGTAGACGATAAGAGCATGTGCGCGGCCGTGCTCTCAGACGTTGTGAGGGTAGCCAAGGTGGCCCTCGACAGGGGCGAGGCCGGCGCCATACCCGAGGCCAGCGCCTGGTACTTCAAGCACCCACCAGTCCAGGCGAAGAGCGACGCCGAGGCAAGGCGCTGGCTAGAGGAGTGGCTAGCGGGTAGGAGGGTCTCCGAGGCCAAGCCACAGCCCGTCGCGGGCGAGTAAGGCCCTCCCCTCCTCAAGCACCTCTTTCTACGCTGTAAACAGCCCCTCTAGAGGGTTCTCCCCTAGACACATTTTTAACCTAGACACGTGTCTGCAGCCGATAGGTGTCGGCGGGCTTGGGGGTCTCCGAGGCCCTGGTCAGGAACGCTTGGGCCGTGATCATAGTATGGGTCGTGGTGGCGGGCCTAGCGGCCCCTCTCGCGGCCAAGCTGAATAAGGTCATGGTGACTAGTGAGGAGTCCTTCCTACCCCCAAACGTTGAGAGTATCAGGGCCGAGAAGGCTCTAGGCGGCTCCAAGGCGGAGCCGGATGCCGTGATAGTTGTTGAGGGGGTCAAGGTAGGCCTCCCCCTCTATTGGAGGCTGAGGAGTGGCTGGGAGCGCATAAACTGGAGTGGCGCGACGCACATAAGCTTCGTTGACGTCCTCAACACAGTATACTCCAAAGCCTACAACGCCAGCCTTAGCGGTGTCAACTCCACGGTGGCCGGGCTCAGGGGCTACGTGGTACTCTGGAACTCGACCCTCCAAGCAGTTGATGGCCTCGAGAAGCTCGAGCTCCTACTCAACGCGACCGCTAAGAGCATGGCGGGCATGGATAAGGCCTATAGGGGCTACATGAACGCGGCCAGGAGCCTCGAGAGTGCGAAGCCGGGCCTTGAGAGGCTGATAGACTTCGTAGCGCCCCTCTGCGGGGGGCTACCGAGACCCTATGCAGCGGTGATATTCGACGTCGTGAGGGCCGAGTACCTAATAGAGAACCTCACCAACGCCTACGAGAGGGGTTACATGACTGCCGACGACGTGGAGAGGGTGGTGGAGGCGTCGAACCTTTCGGAGGCGGGTATCCCCCCGCTCAAGCCGTCCCTCGTAGTGGAGGTGTTCAACCTGACAAAGCAGCACGGGGGCCCGGGGGCCTTCACTAACAGGCTGGCTGCCTGGGAGGCGTTCGTGATATTCAACTCAACCCTCCCCCCACAGGTGGCCCCCTACGCGGAGGCGCTCTACAACGAGACCGCCGTAGCGCTCTCGAGCCCCGGCTACCCGAGGCTCCTCGACCTAGCGGCTAGCATCGAGGGCCTCAAGAGGATGGCTGCAATACTTGCTAACGCCACCGAGGCAGCGGCCCCCCAGGCGTTGAGGGACTATGGGAGGCTGCTCGCGAGGCAGACTGGCAAGCCCATAGTCGGATGGACACTCGAAGCGTTCGCCGACCTGGGCTGCAACGAGTCCATGGCGAGGCAGGCGCTGGCTATAGCGATGGAGAGGCAGCTCACATCAAACGGTATGCCCCCACTCCCGGCCAGAGTGGTTGCATGGGGGGTCGCTTGGGGTAACCTCTCTAGGGAGGCCGTCGCGAGGGTCGCCGCAGAGGTTGTAGCACTCTCAGCCGAGAAGGCTGGGGCGCCGCCCCTCATAGTGGAGGCGATAAACAGCTCCGACGCAGTGGCGATACTCCTAAAATACGACCCCCAGGCCCGGGGGGCTCTACTGGCTAACGCCACCCTAGCGCGGATGGCGGCTGCCGAGTTAATTGAGAGGCACCACGACGGCTTGAACGTGGAGCCCCGGCTTCTAGAGGCCCTGGCAGCAGGGGCCAAACCGGAGGAGCTGGCCCTGGAGATAGTAGAGTCCAAGGCGCCCCCCCAAGCCAGGCCCTTGGTAGAGGAGTTCAAGGCCCGGGGGATCCCTGGGAGCCTCGAGGGCCTCCTATCAATGGTTGAGCCCCTACTAGTCGAGGAGGTGGCCAAGCATGGGGTTCCCGAGTGGGAGGCCAGACTCCTGGTTGAGGAGTCGATTAAGGTGTTCAAGGGCAGGGAGACGATCGAAGCCGCGGCGGCGAGCCTAGCCTCTAAGGCGGTCGAGGAGGCGTGGTCCAGGGTGCTGAATGAGACCGAGGGATCCCTCATCTCGAGGGATAAGAGGGCGTTCCTCGTGATACTATTCAACACAACCTACAGGGGCGCGAAGACCATAGAGGGGGAGGTGAGGGACACCGTCACCAGGGCTGCCGGACGCAATGTTACAGTGCTAGCGACGGGCGGGGTCGTGACGGATAAGGAGATCAGGGATGCGGCCCTCAGAGACGTCGAGAGGAGCGATAGGGTTAGCATGCTTCTAGTCTTTATAATACTAGCTATAGTCCTTGAGAGCATAGTTGCAGTATTCCTACCCTTCACGGGCATAGGGCTGGGTCTAGCCGTTGCCCTGGGCACCGCCTACCTGCTGGCAAGCAGGGACGTGATCACCGTTACCAACATATCGAGGTCGGTGATGTTCTCCACAGGCCTGGGGCTCGGCATAGACTACGCCGCCTTCATCTCGAGGAGGTTCAGGGAGGAGATGGCTAGGCTGAACGACAAGAAAGAGGCCGCCGCGGCAGCCCTCAAGCTAAGCGCTAGACCCGTAGCCGCTGGGGCTACCACGGCTGCCATAGGCTTCGGGAGCCTAGCGCTCGCGTGGGACTTCCCGTTCCTCAAGAGTATAGGAACCACCGTCCCCCTAGCGATAGCCTTCGTGGCAGCCGCCAGCCTAACATTCATACCAGCGCTCCTCTCGATAGTCGGCTCCTCAAGGCTGCTCTGGTGGCCCCTAGGACCAAAGGCGAGGAGGTCTGGGAGGGCCTCCTCGAGGCTGGGAGGCATAGTCTCACGCAGGAGTCTAGCGGCAGTGCTCGTGGCCCTGGTACTAGTGGCCCTGGCGCCGGCTGTCTATGTGCACGCGGGCTTCAAGGGCACCCACGATATAACGCTCATGCTACCCGAGCACACCGAGAGCCTCGAGGGCCTCAGGGCGATTAACACCCTCTTCGACCCCGGGGTCCTCTACCCAATCTACATAGTGCCCTCGAAGCCCCAGCTAATCAGTGACATAGCCGGCAACGTCTCGAAGCTCCCCTGCATAGCCAGGGTGACCACGGCCAACGCGAGCAATGGGGTGAAGTACCTGCTCGCCATACCATCAGTCAACCCCCTAACCTCCGCTGGCGTCGAGTGCGCCAGGCAGGTGAGGAGGGTCTCCCACAGCGTCGACCCCGGGAGCCTCGTGGGCGGCAGCCCTGCTGTGAGCCTAGACCTAGAGGAGCTCTTGAACGCCCGCTTCTACCATAGAGTCCTACCAGCGGCTGTAGGCCTCATGTTCCTCTCGATGCTGGTAGCCTACGGCGGAGTGGTTACAGCCCTAGCGGCGGTTGGGGTAGTCACCATAGCGGCCGAGTACTCTATAGGGGCCACCGTCTACTACTACCAGGCGCTGAAGGGGATGGGGGTGCCCTGGTTCCTGCCGATAGTGGTGTTCACCGCCATAATGGGTGTGGGTATGGACTACAACAGCTTCTCCATAAGCAGGGCCGCCGAGGAGTGCCTCAAGCGCTGCGAGCCAGCCTCGGTCGGGAGGGCCGTGTCTAGGGTTGCAGTCCTAGTCCTCGGCCTGGCAACGATAATGGCGGGTGCCTACGGGGGATTAACCCTCAGCTCGACCCCCCACCTGAGGATGATGGGTGTATCCCTCCTCCTCGGAGTACTCTTCGCCGGGGTCCTAGCCAGCGTAGCTCTGACACCCCCACTCATAGCGCTACTCGGCAGGGCCGCCTGGTGGCCCTGGGGGCCTAGGGCCGAGCTCCACGGGGAGGTTGAGGGCGTTGAGTGAGGGCTACGAGACCCTGAAGGTCCGCCTGAGGTTCATGGTACTCACACTCCTAGCCGTTAAGCCCAGCCACGGGTACGAGCTGAGTAAGACCATAGACGAGTTGACTCTGGGAACAGTCAAGGCCAGCCCGGGGAGCCTATACCCCGTGCTACGCGAGCTAAGCGAGGAGGGCCTGATAGAGGAGGAGGTGATCGTGGAGGGCGGCAGGCTGAGGAAGGTCTACAGGCTCACAGAGAAGGGCTGGGAGGAACTGGCGAGGGTCATAGAGGTGGCCTACACGATAAGCACTAATGTCACGGAGCTCCTGAGCATAGCCAGGAGGAAGATCGAGGAGAGGGGCGTAAAGACGTGTGTCCCCATCGAGATACTCGAGAGGCTCGCGAGGCTCGAGGAGAGGATTAGGAGGCTGAGGGGCCTCCTGGAGGGGTCTAGCTGCCAGGGCCCGGAGGCGGGATCCTCCCCCTCCTAGACGCTATTACCCTGGATCTACCCGGGATCCGGATCCTCACCTCCTCCGGGGGCAGCCCCAGGGCTAGGTGCCTGGACTCCCGGGGCAGGGCCCCGGCTAGGGCCCTCCTAACCTCCTCGACTACATCGTCAACCCTCGCATCTCCGGGTGCTAGGACCACGTAGGCGAGGCTCCTCTGGGAGACCAAGTCCTCGGGGCCCACTATAACCATAGGGGCCCCCTCGCTG
>JALSQM010000002.1 GCA_026985385.1 Acidilobaceae archaeon
TGAGATCCTCCTCGGTGAACCCAACGAGCCTCCCGGGCCCCCTGACCCTGACGCCACCTGCCTCCCTCGTCTTGATTATCCTGACTATCCCCCGGGCCCTCGAGAGCCTGAAGCCCCTCCCCTCGAGTAGGGAGGTGAGCCTCGAGAGGGTCGCCGCGGGATCCTCCTCGTCGAGGCCCACAGCCAGCATTAGGGCGTCGGCGTTCCTAGCCAGCCCCAAGACCCTATTGTTGAGCGTGGAGTCGGGGTCGTCGAGGTTTAGGGGTGGGGTGTCGACCAGCTGTATCTGGATATCCTCGTAGACGAGCATGCCGGGCTGGGGCTGGGTGGTGGTGTAGGGCCACGGGGCCACCTCGGGCCTAGCCTTCGTGAGGGCTGCAAGCAAGCTACTCTTACCCGAGTTGGGGGGACCCAGGATGACGACCTGAGCCGCCCCCTGCTTCTCAACGAAGAAGCGGGGCCCACCCCCGACCCTCCGCCTACGCCTCTCCTCAAGCTCCTCCCTAAGCTCCGCGAGCCTACGCCTAGCCCATAGGAGGAGGTTCTCGGTCCCCTTATGCTTCGGCACCGCGCTTATGAACTCCTCTAGAGCCCTAATCTTATCCTCCAAGCTCTTAGCCTCACTATACTTGGCGAGCTTAGCCTTAGCCTCAGGCGGCAGGTTAGCGGGCAAGGCCCAGGGATCCCCGGGGGGTCTAGGGGGCCGCGGCGCCATTAAACACTCTAGACCACCCCTAACACCCATCAATCGAGCCCGAGCAGCTCCAGAGCCTTGGCAGCCCCGGGTTGAGGGGGTGGGGGGAGGAGGCTAGGCGGCGCTGCTAGCCGCCAAGCGGGATCTAGGGAGGACTAAGGAAGCCTCCGCCACGATGACAGAGCGGTCGAGAGGTTTCTGAGGGCCCTGCTTCTGGTTTTCGCGGCGGCTTCCCCAAGACGCATAGCATCAGGAGGCTCTTCGAGGGGCTCGGAGGCACGCTGGGAGTGGGGGAGGATCTCTGGAGCGCCTATGGGCTCGCTCAGTTCTATTACCTCTCCAGGTACCTGGATCTAGTTGAGGGCCTCTCAGACGAGGCGGTAAGCCGTGCAACGGCGGAGACAGCTCGGAGAGAGGCTGCTGGGCCGGGCTAGGGAGTGGGCCCGCTGGCTTGCCGGGGAGCTCGAGGGGCATGGTGTTGTAGTCGAGGAGATCCTACTCTCCGGAAGCATGGCCCGCGGCGACTTCAGGGAGGACGGCGACTTAGACCTAGTCATGGTATCGGAGGACTGGAGCGGCATGAGCCCGCGGAGAGGCTGGGCCTGCCATACAGGTCATGGGATAAACCTATGGACGCGGCATTCGTCCCCGTCACCGGGGGGAGTCGGGGAGGCCTGCCGAGAGGAGCGTGGCCCTGGGGGATGCTAGGAGGTACTGGGTGGGGATTTACCCGTAGACTTGACCTTGAAGACCCCTATCCTCCAGTTCTCCTCGTTGAATATATCGTCCTCGGGCTCTATTATCTTGACATCCTCCACCTCGACACCCTGATCCTCCAGGTAGTACTTGAGGTCTATGACCCAGTCGTTTATACCGCAAGTCTCGTGGAAGCTCCCCTCAAACCTGACTACGACCTCGCACCCCCTGATCTCGAGGAGCTCAGCCCTAGCCTCGGGCACCCTATACCTGTTATACTCCTCTATAGCCCTCGAGACGGCCTCCCTAAGCGCCCCACCCCCGGACCCGCAGGCACCCACGCAGCATCACCCGCGCCCGGTTCCCCCTAGAAGCTAATATTGGTTGGCGCGGGGCGGTCGCGGAGGACCACATCCCCACCCTGGGTGTCGGGTCCCGAGGTAGCCCGCTCATCCCGCCCCCGGATCCCCGGGGCTGCGGGGGGCTCTAGTCTCTGGCTTCCCCCTGTGCTCCCTTTAGGCTATCCCACTACCCATTATCCTATTATTGATAGTGTATGGATACTAGCTAACATTTAAAGCCTCTGGGAGTCCCACTAGGCCCACCGGTGATGCGGTGTGAGCGAGGCTCTGGCCAGGAGGCTTAGCCCCCCGAGGACTCCGGGGGCTCTGGCGCCCGAGTACGGCGCGGCCCTGCCCGTGGAGGTGTCCGTGGCGAGGATAGCTGAGGCTCTCCTAAGGGCTAGGAGGAGGCCCTAGGACGGCTGCCCAGCTCTAACGGCTGCTCGGGGCCCTCCTTAGGGCTACCAGCTTCTCGCCCGGGGCCAGCCTCCTCTCGGGGGCCGCCGGCTCCACGGCGCCCATGGGCTTCACTATCGCCACGGCCCTGTAGCCGGTTCTCCTCTCCAGCTCTGCCACGGTCTCCCCGGGGGCCTCTAGCTCTACTAGGTCAACGTTCCCCCTGGCTGTCGTGGCGTCCGCTAGGAAGAGGGTCACAGCGGGCTCGAACGCGCTGCTCGCGAGGATCCTCCCCACTAGGGCTAGTGGCACGACGGAGTCGACCCCAAGCCCCCTCAGTATCTCGATCGTCAGGGGGTCCCTCGCGAGCGCTGAGACCCCGGCCCCGGGGTTTATCCTCCGGGCCAGTGCCGCCGCGTGGAGGGACTTGGAGTCGTCGTCGTAGCATATGATCACCCTCTCAGCCTCCCCCACACCACCCCTCCTCAGGGTGGACTCGTCCAGCTCTCCGACCACGTAGTCCACGCCGGGGTCCCCGCGGGGCTGGGTCTCCCTGACCCATCCGGTCTCCTCGGCCAGCCCGTTCGAGGCCAGCTCCCTGACTACCTCATCGCACACGGGGCCCTCGCCTATCACTATGAACCTCTTACCCCTAAGCCTCCCCATGCCCATGGCAGCCCTCACCGTGGCCTCGAGGAGGTAGTCTGCCAGCACCGATATTAGTAGGGTGTACGTCGCTATCCCAAAGACGGCGGTTGCAGCGGCCACGGCCCTCGCGGCCCCGTTGGTCGGCACTATGTCGCCGTAGCCGACCGTAGCCATGGTTATGAGGGCCCAGTAGAGGCTATCCCAGTACGAGAGGCCCGTGCCCCTCTCGGCCCTGTAGAATAGCGTGGCGCTCAGCAGCCAGAGCACGACGAAGACGATGGCTGCAAGGGCCACCCTGCGCCTCGCCAGCCTATAGGCAACCCGGCGTAGTAGCATGTAGATAGTGTATACCGGCACGGGCCCAGCCCTCCACGCCTAGGGGGTGGGGGATTCAAAACGTTCTAGCCCCCCATGCTTGAGAGGAGCTCCTTGAGGGCTCTGATGGACTCCTCCAGCTCCACTATCCTCCTTGCAGCCCTCCTCAGGGGTATCTCCCCCCTCATGGCGGCCTCCTCCACCCTCTCTATCTCGGCCTCGAGCGCCGCTATCCTAGCCCTCACGAGCTCGGCCAGGGAGTGGCTCTCCCCACCCCCTAAAGGCTGTGGGTGGGCCTCGAGCTCTAGGGGGGTGTACTCGCCGATTATCCTACCATCCTCGAGCCTCACTATCCTATCAGTCCTCACGGCGACCCTCGGGTCGTGGGTCGTCACGACCACGGTCTTACCCACCCCGCGGGCGAGGTGGGCGAGGAGGTCTACAACGCCGCGGGCGGCCTCGTAGTCTAGCTCGGCCGTGGGCTCGTCAGCCAGTATCACGGGCGGGTCGTTGGCTAGCGCCACAGCTATAGCCACCCTCTGCTGCTCCCCACCGCTCAGCTCCTCCGGGTAGTGGTCGGCCCTATCCTCCAGGCCCACGGCCCTGAGGAGCTGGAGCGCCCTACCCGCCCTCTCGCCTGCCGGCAGGCCGGCTAGTATCATTGGGAGCTCCACGTTCTCCCGGGCCGTGAGGCTCGGGACTAGGTTGATCGACTGGAATATGAAGCCCACGTTGAGGAGCCTATGCCTGTCCAGCTCCTCATCGCTTAGGACCTCCAGCCTCTGGTCCCCGAAGAGGATGCTCCCACCGGTGGGCCTGTCAACGCCCCCTATCAGGTTGAGGAGCGTTGTCTTCCCAGAGCCACTCGGCCCCATCACCGACGTTATGGTGCCGGGCTCGAAGGACGCCGTCACCCCCCTAAGGGCCTGGACCTCGAGTCTCCCCCTCCTATAGATCTTGACTAGATCCCTCACCTCCACCCTCACGCCACGCCTCTCAAAGAGGCCCTCAACAATGGCTGCCCCGCCGGCGGAGCCGCTCAACCCATCCCACCCCCCTGCCTGGCCCAGGGGGCCACGGGCCCCCTGAAGACTCGCAGCGTAGCAACCAGGAGTGGCGCGAGGAGGGCTAGGCCGAGGATCACGGGTAGCGCTAGGGACTCCCACGAGAGGGCCAGGGCCCTCGCCTGCAGGCCCGTGAACGCCACGGTGACCGGCACCCCATCCGGGAGCCTGGCCGCGGCCCTGTAGGTGAACTCCCCACCGCCAGCGCCCGTCACCAAGCCCAGGGCGCCGAGGGCCACCCCTAGGCCGGCCAGCAGCCCTACAGCCGTGGAGGAGGCCAGGAAGGCCCCCCAGAGGGCCAGGGAGATCCTGGCCCCGTCACCCCTCCCAGCGCCGCGGAGGCGTAGGAGGGCCATGAAGGGGCTTACCTCCCTCTCCGCGTCGAGGGCCAGGAGCGCGGCGGATGCAAGGGCTAGTATCGAGGATGCAAGGGCGGCTGGCGCGAGGAACGAGGAGGGATGCGCCGCCCTGAGGATCGCTGAGGCGGCCTCGAACTCCCTGCTGGCGAGGAGGTCCCTGGGACTGTAAACGTGGAACCCGGCCTCCTCCAGGGTGGATCGGCAGGTGGTGCCTAGCGTGTAGACTACCACGACGGGCCTCGCATGGGATGAGGATGGGTAGCCCACTACACCGTCGACGTAGTGGAAGGCCCAGGATCCCAGGATGTAGACCCTAGGCCGCGGGCTGCGGCCCAGGGATCCCCCGGTGGCGTTGGCGTACCACCATACTACATCGGCGCCTGGCGCCTCCCCAACGCCCACCCACCCCTTAACAGGGATTGCCTCGAGGCTGGCGGGGGCTCCCCTGAGCATCCAGAAGCCTCCCCCACCGCTGGAGCCTCTCTCCCACCTCGATGAGGGATAGAGTAGGCTATGGCCGGGCGTCTCCAGGGCCTTCACCTGGCCCTCATCAAGCTCGACGCCCGCCCCCCTGTAGAGGCTTAGGGCGCCCCGGGTGTCCTTGAAGACTAGGAGCACGCTTACCCCCGGGGATCCCCCGGTGAAGGCGCTCCCGTAGAGGTCTAGTAGGACTCCCTCCCCGACCCTTGGCCCAGCGTAGCCCAGAGCCCTGACGGCTGGTAGGCCGACGGCCACGATGCCGCTGGGGCACGCCTCCTCAGCGGCCTCCACCTCTCCTCTAACGTTGTAGAGTGTAACGTTCAAGCTCCTATTCTCCCTAACTACCGAGCCGTTCGCGGCCCTATAGGTCAGAGTGTAGTTCAGGAGCATGCTGGGCCCGGGCTCGACGGGCTTCACGGCTAGCAGCCCCGGTGAGATGGTGCTAGCCGCCGCGCGGGAGGCCCACTGGGAGGCGGCGGGGCCAGCGATGGTGGAGGCCGCCACGAGCCCCGTCGCGAGGACCGCGAGCGTGGCCAGCGCGACAGCCCTCCCCGAGACGAGCCTCGCAAACCCCCGGGCGGCGGGGGCCGCCCTGCCTAGGAGCGCTCTAACAAGCCTAGAGGACGCTATGGCGGGTGCCTTCCATGCTAGTAGCCTCGCGCTACCATAGGCTAGGAGGGCCGGTGCAAAGGGTGCTGTGAGCATCTCCACGATAGCCCACACCGCTAGGAGTGCTTGGAGCGCGGGGCTGAGGCCTGAGAGCCTCTCCCAGTTCCTCGACAGGTACTCGGCCGTGGTGAAGCCAGCGTACCCCCTCAAGGCGTGGTAGACTCCGAGGGCCAGGCCGAGCCAGCCCGCCCAGCCGAGCCCCTCGGGGGGCCTCGAGGGCAGCGACGCCATGGGGCTGCCTCGGGCCACGGCCTCCAGGTAGATGCTCGCCGCCTCCCCGGAGGCCCTC
>JALSQM010000003.1 GCA_026985385.1 Acidilobaceae archaeon
TATAATGGGGCGCAAGGGCCCCGTGGAGGGGGTCATAGGAATCACGCCTCCCCATCTCCAGTTCGAGCGTGAGCCGAAGGTCATACCGTGGCACGAGTTGAGGATAGATGTGGGCGCCTCTTCTAGAGAGGAGGTAGAGGATCTAGGCGTTAAGCCTCTGGATCCCGTCGTGTTTAAGAAGCACTGGAGCATCTTGGGTGGAGGCAAGTACCTGGCTAGCAGGGGCTTCGACGATAGGGCCGGGGTCTACGTCCTAGTGGAGCTTGCGAGGCTCGTGGACGAGGGCCTGGTTAGGCCTAGGAACCACTTGATCCTAGCGTGGACCGTTCAGGAGGAACTAGGGCTCCGTGGCGCGCTCGCCATAGCCTCCAGGCTGAGGCCCAGGTACTTCGTGGCAGTCGACACCATGGCCTGCTGCCGCGCCGAGATAACGGGGCCCCTAAGGCCTGGTGGGGGACCCGCGATTAGGGCCCTAGATAACGCCTACGTTGCCGACCGGGCCCTCGTGGCCAGGCTCGCCAGGCTAGCCGAGTCTAAGGGTATACCATACCAGATCGCCAGCGGCGGTGGGGGAACCGATGCCGCCGCCTTCCAGAGGGTCGGTGTTCAATCAGTAGCAATCGGGATCCCACTCAAGTATACCCACTCGACAGCCGAGGTGGTCTCTCTGGAGGATATATCAAACACCATTAGGCTACTCTCAGCGTTAGTATCCGGAGGCCTGGGCTAGCCCGGTGCGGCCTCCATGAGGGTGCTTAGGGGGAGAACCCGAATCGAGGATATGATGAGTGCTTTCCGGGTCGTAGGCAGGCCCTGGGGCAGGCCCCTTGTGAGGATCCACAGGCCGGCCCCGCTCATGGGGGCCGTCTTTATAGGAGTCATAGATAGGGGCACCAACGTGCTACAGGTTAGGCCTACCACGCTATGCCCGCTTAGCTGTATATTCTGTAGCGTAGACGCCGGGCCCAAGAGCAGGTGGAGGGCTGCAGAGTTCGACGTAGGTGACCCGGAGTGGCTGGCGGAGTGGGCCTCGAGGGCCGCGGCCGTTAAGGGGGTCCCAGTGGAGGCTCTAATAGACGGGGTAGGCGATCCCTTCGCCTACCCGCGTCTCGTAGAGCTCGTGAAGGCCCTGAAGGGGAGCCCGGGGATCCGCTGGGTCGCTGTCGAGACCCACGGCTGGGCCCTCACTGTAGAGCTTGTGAGGCGCCTAGAGGAGGCGGGGCTCGACAGGGTGAACCTCAGCCTAGACACCCTGGATCCTGAGAAGGCTCGAATGCTCACCGGCACCCCCTGGTATGATGCCGCCCGGGTGGCTAGGGTGGCAGAGTTCATAGCTAGGGAGACCAGCATTGACTTGCATGTGACACCCGTCTGGGTGCCCGGGGTGAACGACGATGACGTGGTACGCATAGTCGAGTGGGCCTACAGGATAGGCGCCGGGAAGAAATGGCCTCCAGTGACGATCCAGAAAATGCTCAGGCACAAGCACGGTAGGTGGCCGCGTGGAGCCAGGGAGGTGAACTGGAAGACGTTCTGGGAGAAGCTCCGACGCATTGAAAGAGAGACCGGGCTGAGGGTTACATGGACTATGGATGAGTGGGGGATGAGGAAGGCCCCCAGGGTGCCCGAGCCCCTCAAGACGGGCTCCCGGGTGCGCGTTCTAATAGTGGCCCCGGGCTGGATTAAGGGCTACATGACGGCGGTGACCCTGGATGGGTCTAGGATTGTAAGTGTGAGGGCCCCAAGGAGCACTGGAGTTAGGGTGGGTGACGAGGTAACAGTATGGATAAAGTCCTCAAAGGATGGAATATACCTGGCGGAGACGGCATAGGGAGACTAGAAGCCCGGCGGCGGCACTCCCCGGGATTGATATAGGCCCGGGACTCCACTTATAGCGGGGGGATGACCGCATGCACCTCAACCGACTCTAGTTTATGGGGACTTCAGCCTGGCGGCGACCCCCTAGTGGTACTCCAAGGCTCTGGCTAGTAACTTCTTGAATATCGCAACCCCCACCAGGTAGGTGGCTATGGTGGCTATTATGGCTGGGATCGAGAATGATGCAGCATCGCTGCTGCTCATTAGGCCTAGGAGCACCGAGCGCGATGCTATCACGAAGCGGCTTAACGGCCAGTACCTCGCGAAGGCCTTCAGGTAGCCTGGTAGGACGTAGTAGGGTATAACGATGCCTCCTATAAACATTACTGGGAACGCTATAGCGTTTACGAGTGCACTTGCTCCCTCAGGGGTCTTAGCCAGGGCGGCGAGGATCACGCCTAGGCCTATCGTGAAGAGAGTTCCCAGCAGGAGGAACGCTACCGCGAGTAGTAAGCTCTCCGTGTTGACGACATATTTGGCGCCGGTAGCGATGCTCATGGCGGCGACAGCCGCCGCCGAGACCCCCACGCTCGCTAGGGCTGCTAGTGTCTCTGAAGTGAATAGCTCCCAGTCTCTCATAGGCGACGCTAGCAGCACCGTTAGGGTGCCGTCCCTCCTCTTCTCGTTGACGGAGAGGGCGCCTGTGAAGAGGCCGACGAATAGCGCCTCAACACCTATCATGCTCAGGGCGTAGTAGGCCCTTAACCCACCCTTGGTGGCGAGGAGGGGTGGGGTGTAGACACTAGCGTTGACGCGGATCGGGTCACTTATGAAGCGGAGCCACCGTATGGCGTAGTACGTCCAATTCGGATATGCTCCGCCCAGCTGCGTCGAGTTGAAGTAGGTTACTATGTAGCTTATAGATACGTTGATGACCCTCCTCCTGAACTCGTTTGAGAAGGATTCTATGAAGGAGCTAGCTATGCTGTAGGCGAAATTCCCCCAGCTCTCCTTCACGGATAATAGCTTGAGGGTGGCACTAGAGCCCTCCATGAGCGACTCTGTGAAGTTACCCGGCACTATTAGGCCCACATCCACTTTACCGTGGAGTACGGCCTCCCTAAGGGATGTAGCGTTATGGAATGGTATCGGCTTCATGAAGCCGGTGGAGTTCATGGCCTTAATCAGAGCCTCACTAATATTATAGGGGCCCTGGAGCTGGTCGGCGTTGTAGACTCCAACCTTTATCGTGGGCGGGCTGGGGTTGCTCCAGATAGCGGCCATGAGCCCGTACCAGAGTAGGGGGAAGATTATTACCCAAAACAGTGTCTCCTTGTAGCGTAGCATCCCTTTGAGGGAGGCATAGACCTCGCTTAGCACCCTCCATACAGTCGAGGACATCCTACGCACCCCCCTCAGGCGCCTCTCCGGTGACGGCTAGGAAGACCTCTGCTAGGCCAGGCTTCCTCACCTCGACCCTCTCAATGCGGGCCCCCAGCTTGAGTAAGCGCTCGACGAGCCTTGGAAGCGCCTCCTCGGGATCCTCAGTTACATAGACAGCTCTATCCCAGCCGGCCTCCACGAGCCTGGCCCACTCCATAGTAGGGGCTACCTCGAGGCCTGAGCCCTTCACAATAACTCTAGAGTACCTAACGTACCTCCCGATCAACTCTCCGGGGGCTCCCTCAGCTACCACCCGCCCCCTGTGGAATATGTATACATAGTCGGCCCCCTCCGCCTCATCCGGGATGTGGGTCGAGGCTATGATAGCCTTATCACCTGCAACCCTCCTCAGGAGGCTCCAAAGCGACGCCCTAGCCTTGGGGTCGAGGCCGCTCGTGGGCTCGTCTAGTATGAGCACCTCGGGATCGCCGATCAGGGAGGCGGCTATCGTGAGCCTCCTCCTCTGCCCACCACTCAGCTCGGAGACCTTCTTACGCTCGAGGCCCTCAAGACCCAGCTGCTCGAGGAGCCAGCGCGCCCTCCTCCTAGACTCCCAGGGTGGCAGCCCCCTTATGAGGCCATACCACGTGAGGTTCTCGATGACGCTCAGCTTCTCCCTGAAAGGCATGGCTTGGGGGGCGTACCCTATGCAGGAGCGGGGCCTGCTCCAGTCGCGCCCCCAGACGTCGTAGCCGCATACAAGCACCCTCCCAGAGGTAGGCCTTAAAGCCCCCGCGGTGATTGAGAGCGTTGTAGTCTTCCCGCTACCGTTAGGCCCCATGAATATGGTGAGGCCCCTACCAGCCCTAAAGCTGACGCCCCTCACCGCAACAGTGCCATCGGGGTACACCTTCTCCAGATCATAAGCCTCCACTAGTGGCGGAGAGCCGCTCACAGGCTCCTCCCCCTGGGGAGCAGTGATGCTCATAACATTTTCTAGTAGTATGAGACTCTGAGATTCAGAGCGCAACCTATAGTTTTAGGATGTAGCCGCCGTGATTCCCCGGCGGGGGATCCTAGCTGTCAGGTGGCAGTGAGGGCTCTGGTATTGATGAGCGTGAGGTCGAGGATATGGCTAGGCTGGGCGATCTGGTTGTGAGGACAGCCAGGTTCCTCGACGCCGTGGCGGGCGCATATGCCATGTTCTCGTATGGGATGGCTGTTCCAGGGGTATTCCTCCTCGCCTGGGCGGGTCTATACTATTTCGTCCCCGGGGCTAGCCCGGAGGTCGAGGCTTTAGTGAGTGTCGCCGCGGCCTTCGCCGGCGTCGTCCTGGGCTATCTGCTCTCGAGTATAGTGCCTCGGAGGGCCGCGGTGTACGCTGCCAGCATCCAGGGCGAGAGATCCCCCCTGGGGAGGGCCTGGTTCTGGGCTCTATTCGCTGGAGGCTACTTCGTGGGCTCTTATCTGGGGGTCCTACTGCTTGATGGATGCGGTAACATCTGGTACCTAGGCCTGCTGTGGGCCCTCGCCCTTGTGACCCTCTACCTCTCAATCAAGTATAGGAGGGGCTGTGGCTGGCGGTGCAAGAAGACTGCTGAAGCGTTCCTGGTAAGCCTAGTCGTCGGCGTGGCTCTGGCCCCCCTAGCACTATGTACATGCAGCGTACTAGCGGGGCTGGGATCCTTAATGCTCTCCTACCTAGCCGGGGGCTCATGGGCCATCTGGGAGGCGTCGAGGGTGTTCGAGGCCTCTAAGGCGAGGTAGGGTGACGTTGGTTGAGGACTACAAACCTATTAAGGGCCCGGCCGCCGCGATATTCAATCCTAAGAGGTTCTCTATCATGAGCGTCCTATACCTGAGGGGCGCGCTTCCAATGAAAACACTCAGGGACGCCACGGGGCTGACTTGGGGGGATCTAGACTCTAATCTCAGATACCTGGAGCGCAGGGGGCTCGTCGCCCTTAGGAGGGTTCTAACCTCCAAGGGACCCCGCACCTACGTTGTACTAACTGATGAGGGCGCGAGGGCCTACGAGGAGCTGGTTAGCTACCTGCGCTCAACCCTAGCCAGGCGCCCCCCCGAGACTCGGGAGGCGGAGGCCTAGGCTGGCTAAGAGCCTGGCGGCATTATCGTGTAGGATCGCCTCCTTCACCCACCCGGGTACTCTAAACTCTAGGTATGCCTCCACGATATCACTCATATGTAGACCCGAGAAGTAGGGGTAATCGCTCCCGTAAAGCAGCTTCTCCACCCCGACCCGTGAAAGGGCTATCTTAACCTGGTGGAGGGTGGTCGCGCTCGTGTCTAGGTAGACGTTGTCGTGGCTCCTAGCCAGCCTCAGGGCCTCGGCGAAGTATATCCCGGGGAAGAGGTAGCTGTAACTGCCCATATGCGCGACGATAATTGTTAAGTCCCTATGCCTCCTAGCCACTGGCTCAAGGTACCTAGGGTTCGCAGTGGTGCATAGAGCCGGGAGCTCCCATATACCCGGGTCGCAGCCCGTATGCACTATCAGCAATAAGCCCTCGGACTCGAGGTAGTCGTAGACATACTCCAACTCGGGCGCATCAGGCTTAATGAAGTGGAGGGTAGGGTAAACCTTCACGCCGACTATCAACGAATCCCTCCTTAGGCGCTCGAGCCTCTCAACGTATTCCTCGGGGCTGTTGAGCCTGCAGTAACTAGCAACCCCCAGGAGCCTACCGCCCGAAGCGTTAACGGCTTCGGCGACGAGCTCGCTGGGGGCTAGGTGGTTCTCGTAAAGCTTAACCTGATCCCTAAGAACACCCTCGGGGTCGGTCATGATACTGTAGAGGGTCGGGTGGGTCAGAGCCTTCCAGTCGTACGCAAGCGGCTGGACGGCGCTCCTGAGCAGCTCAGGTGTCACGTGCCTCCTAAGTATCTCGGGGCTAGCCTCTATAGCTATTACGAGGGCCGTTGATACCCCCGCATTATCCATTTCATGCAGTAAAACCTCAACGGCCCGACTTACATCGCCTGAAGCATCTCTGAGAGGCAGGTGCACGTGGAAGTCTATGATCCTACCTGAAAGGCTGCTAGCATCTTTTGTAGTCAAAGCCTGACCCGTCCCCCGGTATCCTAGCGGATTAATAAGTGGAGAAGATTATATACGCTCCCTTGCAGCCTAATCCAGCATCAGGGCGGGGCTAGGAGCTTTACTTCTCATGTAGTACAATAGCTCTTTTATGAGGTTATCTTATAGTGGTTGTAGGGGCTTAGGTTCTGGTTGAGCGAGTATATGCCTGTACCTCATGGAAGCTTAATCACCTAGTGGGGATAGTGTGGGTTAAACCGTGAGTGGGGTGGGAGAACCGGTGAGCAGTAACGTGGAGGATGAGATCCTGGAATTGCTCCGCGAGGCCGAGGCAAAGCTCTCCGAGGCCTCCCGAAAAGCTCTGGAGGCGGGGATCCCATTCGCCTCGCTTCCCATCAAGACTATGGTGTTACCCATACTCAAGGAGATCATAGCGCAGCTCGACGGGTACCGGAACGACTTCGTGGCGGATCCCGAGCTAGAGCTGTGGCCGAGGCTGGGAGAGTATAGCGGGGGCAGGTTCGACTTCGAGCTTAAGAGGGTCAAGTGGGAGGAGGTGTAGCCACCATGGCGCGCCCGAGCCCTAAGAGGAAGGAGTGGCCCCTCTACTGGGATCGTAGAATAGAGACCATGCCATGGGACGAGCTGGTTAGGCTGGCTGAGAAGAAGCTAAGGTACATAGTGAGGTTCGCCTACCTCAACAGCAGGTTCTACCATGAGCACCTAGACTCTGCTGGCGTTAAACCCGACGACGTCAGGACGATAAAGGATCTACCCAAGATACCCTTCATAGTGAAGGATGACGTGAGGCATAAGATACAGACGGAGCCCATACCCTACGGTAGCCACCCCGGCCTGCCGGATAGCTACCACTACAAGATAGCGACTAGCACTGGAACCACGGGTAGGCCTACATACAACACTTGGAGCCCGGCTGAGGAGGCCTATGCCAGGGACCTAAACGCTAGGAACTTCTGGTCCATGATGATGAGGCCCGGTGATGTATACCTAAACGCTTGGAGGATGGACTTCAACTACGCCTGGGGTGTGAGGTTCTACAAGACCGCCTGGATGATGGGGATGAAGGTGATACCCCACGGCAGCGCGCCCATAGCCACTATGCCGCAGCTTACAAGGCGCACCATAGAGGAGGTTAGGCCCACGGTCGTGGGGGGCACGCCGAGCGGTTTATACCACCTAGCCAGGATGATGGTCGAGGACTGGGGTATCGAACCCCCCTTCGAGGTAGTTCACACGGCGGGAGAGCCTCTGGTCAGGGAGGTTAGGAAGAAGCTACAGGACATCTACAATACAGACTACGTCTTCGACTTCTTCGGGTTCAGCGAGATACCATTCACTGAGATGGCCGAGGATCCCTGGTTCGAGGGAGACCACTGGTGGTTCGACGCAACCATATTCGAGATCATAGACCCCGACACCAAGGAACCCCTAGGACCCGGTGAGAGGGGGGAGCTGGTGGTTACGAGCCTTATAAACCACACACTGCCGATAATCAGGTTCAACGTGGAGGACATCGCGGAGTATAGGGAGGGGCCCGGGGGCTGTGGCAGAACCCACCCCATGTTCCCATTCGGCGTCTTAGGCAGGGAGGAGTGGCTCGTGAAGGTTAAGGGCTTCGATAACAGGTACCACTACATACTACCCTGGGACGTGGAGGCGGTGGTACGCGAGTACCCCGAGATAAAGGACTATCAGATCATAAAGAAGACGAGGCTCGAGCACGACAAGCTATACGTGCGCCTAGAGCCGAAGGAGGCTCCCCGGGACCCCGACGAGTGGAGCAGGAACTTCGAGGAGAAGATCTCACAGGCTCTAGGCGTGCCTGTGAAGGTGGAATACGCCCCGCCTGGAACTATACAGCCGCCGGTGTGGAAGAAGACCTACGTGGTTCACGAGTGGAAGAAGAAACAGTAGGCATCCATTGGGTTCCACATACTCGCTAGACCCTTTTTACCCCTTAACACCATATACTCTCGTACGTGGAATCATAGGGTGGAGGAGCCTGGATGCAGGACAGGTCTTGCGAGCTCTACAAGAGGCTCGACACTCCCCAGGGCCCCGTCGAGATTAGGAGGACCTGTGACGCGGACAGCATACGCAGGCTAAGGCTCGCCCAGGGCTTCGGCTACTTCATAAACCCGGTCATGGGCGTGGAGCCTCTAGCCAAGGCGGCTGAGAGGGGGGACTACGTGGCACTAGGCATACACGACAACGAGATTGTCGGGTTCCTAGTCGCCTACAGGTGGACGCTCGAGGGCCTCCCATCCAGAATAGCGTTTGAGGACATCTACGATATAGCGACTGAGGTCAGCAGGAAATGGCGTAAGATGGGCATAGGATCAACGCTCCTAGAGGCGACGGTGAAGGATCCCTTCTTCGACGATAAAGTGCTAATGATCAGGGGGAACCCCGACTACTGGGACTGCTACGGGGAGCAATGCAAGGTCTACTCAATGTTCATAATGGAGATCCCAACAATGTACTACGGCTTCGAGAAGCTGCCCGTAAGCATGCCGGGCGACCTCTTCACTATAGTAAGGATAGGCCCGAAGGCCAGGGTTAGGAAGGAGGATCTGGTATCACTCATACTCAGATTAGCGCGCTCCATAGAGAGTGAGTTCTACCCCTTCTAGGGTCAATCTTAGGTAGGACCCTCTAAGGGGTATTATGATAGAAAAACAATATAATGAGTGTGAATTAACGTTTCACTCGTATTCTTAGATTAAGATAATCAGACTTGTAAAATCATAAATTTTTACTTTGTCGAGTATTATTATCGCATTATTTGTTGGGTAACTTGTCTACTATCTCGAGTTTTCTGAGCTTCTTGTAGAATGCCACCCTCTTGTTGACGTAGTCCATTAGTTCCTCCGGTGTGACCATCCCCTTATACTCCGGTTTCAGGACTACCTTGGCGGCGGGTAAGTGGCCGTAGTCTGGGTGTGGCTCTCCGTAGACGTATGCTTTCTCCACGGCTGGGTGTGACTCTAGCATTATTTCGAGGTCGCGGGGGAATATGGGGTATGCCTTGTACTTTATCATCCTCTTCCTCACGCCGCGGAAGTAGAGGAGTCCATTCTCGTCCATGACCATTAGGTCCCCTGTCCTAATCCACTCGCCCACGAAAGCCTTCCTCGTCTCCTCCTCGTCCTCGTAGCCCTTCATCAGCCAGGGCGCCTTGATTAGTAGCTCGCCTACCTCCCCTATGCCAAGCTCCCTAGTAGGCCTCTCCGGGTCGACTATCTTGGCGTCAACGTCGGGTAGGGGTATACCTACTGTGGCCTTCACGTGGGCTAAATGCTTGGGCTGGAACGTGACCACCCACGTCTCGGTCATCCCGTAGAGCTGGACAAGCGGTGCCTTGAGGACTCGTGGGTACTCCTCTTGAACCTCCGGTTTTAGGGGGGCCCCACCGGAGACTCCAAGCTCCAGAGACCACCCTGTGGGTAACCCCCTACTCTTAGCCTCGGCTAGGAGCGCTTCATGCATCATGGGAGCCCCCGAGAGGTAGTTAACCCTCCAGGAGGCCGAGGAGCTGAGCGCTATAGTGGGGTTCCACCTGCGCATAAGCACCGCGGTGCCCCCATAGTAGAGGGATGAGAGCAGGCCCGCCTGGAGGCCTAGTATGTGGGTTAGAGGAGCGACTACAAGCGATGTAGGGGGCCTCCCCAGTTGTAGCATTGTTGTGAGTGCCATAGTCGAGGACACGACGGCGAAGTGCGTGTGGAGGGTCTGCATGGTGCGCCCAGCTATTCCCGAGTAGTACATTACGACTCCCACATCCTCCCGGGGCTTGAGGCTAGGCTCCCTCCAAGAGCCTGAGAGCGTTAGGGCCTCGCCCAGCGGGGAAACCCTCGGCGACCCCCCCTCGTAGTAGCCGGTGAGCACTAGAACGTCCTCGACCCCGGCCTCGGCTAGGACGCTCCTCTCACGCTCGTAGAATTCTGGGGAGGCGACCGCCACTCTTATATTCCTACCCTCAAGCTGGAAGCGCAGATCCTCACTCGTAGTCAGGGGATCCACGAGCACCGCGGCCCCGCCGCTCATCCACACGCCTATGAGGCCCGCCGCTGCCTCGACGGTGTTGAACGCCGAGTATAGAACCTGGCTCCCGGGGCCTACGCCCCGCCCCTGGAGCCACGCGGCGACCCCCCGCGCCAGAGTTGCCAGCTTCTCGTAGGTAAGGCAGGTGCCAGTCTCTGCCTGGGCTACTGCGCAGCGTTCAGGGCTCTGGGAGGCCTGCTCTAGCACGGGCTGGTACGCGGGCGCCTCAGGGTACTCCAGGCTCGTCGGGACACCCTCAGGCCATACTTTAAGCCAAGGCCTCTCCATAAGCTTGACCCCCCGAGGAAGAAAGAGTGGAAGAGAGGGTGGCGGCTACTTGCTCTCCCTCACGTAGAGCTTGTAGACCTTGTGTGGTAGGGTTCTGACCTCCTCCTCGGGTATCCACTCGACCTCGGTGGGCACGCCCAGCTTCTCCTCGAGAGTCCTGGCTATGCGCTGTCTAAGCTCCTCGGGATCCTTGGTTAAGTTGGGGTCGTATACCGCTCTTATCCTCAGCTTGTCCTCCTCCTTGAAGAGATCCTTGCTGCTTCTGATGAACTGCCAGGGCTTCAGTATGACCTCTGGGAAGCTGTAGAGTATCTCCTCCACGTCCCTCTGTGTGATGTGTTTGCCCCTCACTATGGCTCCGAATATCGTGCGCCCCAAGTACTTCAGTGTGGCGTGGGTTCTACCGCTCACGTCCCTCGAGGAATCCTTTATCACCATGTCCTCGTAGTCCCAGCGGAGGTAAACCATGGCCTCATAGTCGAGCGGCGTTATCACGTACTCACCCTTCTCACCGTCAGACACAACCTCGTGCGTCTTAGGATCGACGACTTCTACGAAGAAGAAGTCCTCCCATATCATTAGACCCTTCGTGTTACCGGTCTCGACTTGATCCCTGTTCTCAGCCGTAGCTACCACGCAGTCACCCCCACCGCTGGCATCGAGGTGTAGCGTGCCCCAGAAGTCGCGGCTATACTTCCTGACAGGGTCGGTCAGCATGTCACCCTCTGTTCTAATGAACTTCCACTCATGGCTATGATAAGTCTCTCTAGGGTCTATGCCGCGAGCCCTGGCGTAGTCCATCCACCTGAACATTGGTAGAGTACCGTGGTTTACCCCGTTGAACTTAACGGCGCTGGCTATCATGTGGAGCCTCTCAATGTCGGTGGGAGTAGGCATGCTGCTGAACTCCCACACCTGAGCCCCGGTCGCAGCGAAGCCCCTATCGTTGCCGTCCTTGAGCCATGCGTGCCAGTAGTAGCCCCAGACTAGTATGCGGTCGCCGGGCCTGGCCCCCGCCGCCCATGCATGCCTCGCGTACTCCCTCGTTATCCAGCCCTCCACGTCCCTCTTCGTCTTAGCTATGAAGGTTGGGAGGCCCGTGGTACCCGTGCTGTGCTGGACCGTGTAGACGTCCTCCTCGGGCACGGCGAGGTAGCCTCCGAAGGGGTCGCCAGTCTTAGCCCTCCGCTCCCTCACCTTATCCTTATACATGACGGGTATCTTCTCCTGTAGGTCCTCGACGGTTCGTATATCACTGGGTGTTATACCCAGTTCGTCGAACATCTCCTTAATGGCGGGCGCGAACATGTAGCCCCTAGCCACCTGGCGGCGCAGCTTCTTGTTCTGGAGCTCCCTCAACTCGTCGCGAGGCATGGTCTCGAAGTAGGGCTCGAAATACTTCGACTCAGACGCCATGATCCCACCGAAAGTCCTCGCGTTGTTGATGTAATCCCTCTAAAAGAATGTGTGGGAGCCCACGATATTAGGCTAGCTGGATAGTGTGTCCAGCCTATACTATTATGCTGCCATGAGATCCCCTACTAATCCACCCCCAGATTAGCTCCAAGGGGATGCAATAGGGTGAGCCATGGACTCTCTAAGCCCTTTAGGGTTGAGGAGAAGGGGCCCGCGAAGGTCGTAGTACCCCTCGGCGGTAGCAGCTACGTGGAGGAGAACACCGCTAGGAAGGCAATACTACGCATACTCTGGCTCTACGGCTACCTAGCTGGGTCTAGTCTAGGCTCGCGTGGCGCCTTCAAGCTTGTTCACGGCAAATATGGTGACGTCGTTCCCACGGGTAAGATATACCTGCTGCTAGAGGAGGCTAGCAAGGAGAACCCCATCGTAGAGCTCATATGGGAGACTGCTAGGAGCCTGTGGAGGCAGTATGGTGACGGTGTGAAAACGGCTATACTCCTCGCGTTCAAGTTGTACGAGGAGGCATACAAGCTCATGGTAGAGTACGGTCTTAGGCCCTCAGTGATCCTCGAAGGCTACGCTAAGGCGCTGAGGATCCACCTAAAAACCCTCGAGGATCTAGCCTCGAAGAGCCCTAGGCTGAGTTGCATTCAAGCGGCTCGGAGCATACTATGGGGCTCACAGGCCCGCGACATCCTGGCTGGCCTGCTCTGCAGGGCGCTCTCGAGGTACTCGGATAAAGGGTGCTCCAAGCCGTTCACAGAGGCCGTGGACTTCGAGCGGGTCGAGGGCGGCTCGCTCTCTGATTCCTTCCTCTTCGAGGGAGTCGTAGTTAGGAAGAGGATCTCGAGACCGGGAATGCCCAGGGTTAGAAGGGGGCCGCTTCGAGTTGTAGTAGTGGACCAGAAGATCTACACTGATCTGAGGTATGAGGGCTACACTTTCATAGTAGACAACCCTGATCTCGCCCTCAGACTGAGGGAGGAGGCCTCGAGGCTCCACGAGTGGGTTGTTAGGAAGCTTGAGGGACTTGGCGTCGGTTTTATAGTCAACGTTAAGGGCATCGATGCAGCCGTGGAGGAGGCGTTGGAGAGAAGGGGGATACTAGCGCTGAGGAGGATACCTCCCGAGAAGGCTAGGTTGATGGCGGCGGCGTCCAACGCCAGGATCCTCTCAAGGCTCCAGGACGTGGAGCCCGGCGATGTGGGCTTAGTCGACTCGGTAGAGGAGAGGGTCTACGGTGACAGGTACTACACCTTCATAAAGGCTGGGAGGGGCTGCGTGTCGACACTGGTAATCAGAGGGCCCTGGTATGCTGTGGATACAGTATACCAGGAGGCCAGGATGGCTGCTAGGGGCCTAGAGGCCTTCCTGGGGGATCCGAGGGGTCTGCCCGCTGGAGGGGCCCCCGAGGTCGAGGCTGCTGTGAGGATCCTCGAGGCCTCGAGAACCGCTCCGGGGAAGATCCAGCTCGCCATGGAGGCCTACGCTAGGGCCTTGGAGGTGATCCCTAGAACCCTGGCGCGCCACTCCGCCTTAGACCCCGAGGAGGCACTAGCAAACCTCGAGAGCCTCCACAACAGGGGTCTCTGGGCAGCCGGCGTAGACGAGTTCGAGGGCGAGATAGTGGACGACGTTACGGGTAGGGGCCTTCTAGACCTCTACGCCGTGAGGCGCGCGGCCAGCGAGGCAGGCGCTAGCCTAGCGGCAGGCCTCTTGAGGGTGACCGGCATAGCGGTCCACAAGAGGGGTGAGTACCTCAGGGCAATCAGAGAGCCGCATAGATAGCCCTGGGGGCAAGCTCCTTTTACCTTACCCTGAGGCAGGCAGGTGAGGATCCCCTGTGGTAACCCACCTGGAGCTACTGGGTCTAGCGGGGATGCTCCTAGTATTCGCCAGCTTCATCGTTAAGAGGTGGGTGTGGCTTTACGCACTCAATCTCAGCGGCACAGTAACTCTAACAGTATACGCATACCTGAGGGGTGATCCGATATTCACTGTGGTTGAGGCTGGCATAGCCTTCTTCCTAGCCTACAGGCTCGGAGGGGAGGTTTTGTCGTCGAGGAGGGGGCGGTCACCTCGCGATAATAGCGAGTCCCGCGAGTAATATGGGGAGCGCAACCATGAGCTGCGCCTTCTGGTACCTCCTAAGCGGGATCCTCCCCATCTTCACGGCTAGCACGTTGGCTATGGAGCCCGTGACTAGGAGCACCCCGCCTACGTCAACGCCATACGCCAGGGCCCTCCAGTCACCCGCGAGGCCCGCCAGCATAGCGGCGGCGGGTACGTTGCTCACGACCTGGCTCAGAGAGGCTGCAAGCAGGTATAGTGGGGCGCCACCTCTCAGCAGGCCCGCAGGCAAGTGCCCCCTTAGGAGGCCTCCGAGGAATGTGAAGTCCGCGAAGAGGGAGCCTATTAGGAGGAGGACTGCGGGGTTAACGGAGTATATCACCCTCCAGTCGTACGCCGCGCTGGAGGCGAGCCCCGCTAAGCCCGCGATCGCCCCGGGAACCCCCAGGGAGGCCAGGCACACTGTCAGGGCGAGCGCTGTAACGCCCACCAGAGCGCCTGTCCTATCGACGCGTGGAGGAGGCCCCCTCTCCAGCCTCCAGGCCCTGCCGCGGAGGAGGGCGTATGTGAAAGCGGCCAGCACAGCGAAGCCCGCCAGGACTAGGGGTGTCATGGCGGCCGTGAACCCCCACAGTGGAACCCCGTAGTCGTGCCATATGAGTATGTTCTGCGGGTTACCGAAGGGGGTTAGAGAGGAGCCCATATTGACTGCCACCGCCATAAGCGCTACGGCAACTGCTGCATCGGAGTCTGAGGCCCTCGCTATCATGGAGGCGAGCGGCGCAGCTACGAGTATGGCAGCGTCATTCATAGTGAAGGCCGAGAGCGTGCCGAGCAGGATCTCAGCTAGCGCGAGGGCGCCCCAGGGAGGCCCCCTCTCCGCCGCCTCCCATCCAAGCCTCGCTAGCAGCCCCGACTCCTCTAGGAGGCCCGAAGACGCCATGAGGCCCGCTAGCAGTCCTAGCGCGTTGGGTCTGGATAGCTCTAGTATCCTACACCTAAACCCTCTCGACACTATAGCCAGTACTGCGGTGATGACAAGCAGCGCCGACAGCAGCGGCTCGCTCCTTACAAGGCTCGAGAGAGCGCGTTGCAGCCCTCTACTCAAGGAAGCCCCGCCCTCCCGCGGAGCTCCGCCATCAACGGTCTATCGGGTTCAACCTCGACTCTATCACCCTCAACGCGTAGCCTGAGGTGGAGCACGATAAAACTGCCCCATGCCAGGGGGATTAACCAGGCCCTCTCAGGCTCTCTATACTCGACGTAGGGGACTACTGTGAGCCTTCCCAGGATCCTGTTAGCGGCCTCGATTACCTCCTCGTCCGTGGGCGCCCCAGCAGGCCCGGGCCAGGGCGGGTGGGGCATACCTTTAGGGAGGGGATTGAGTGTGGCGGGATCCATGTGCATTCTATCAACAGCCACAGCGTCGTATATGACAGGCACATCCAATGCGAGCCCGTGGGGGGTTACATGCTTGATGGGAGGACCCGCCTCGAGTAGGGGTAGAACCCTCCTAGCGGCCTCTATCGCTGAAAGGGCCCCTCTACTGAGGCTCTCGTAGCCCTCCACTCGGGGCACCCTAGGGATCTGCCCGCCCCCGCATAATAAGAGGTCCAGGGCTACTAGACCTTGACGGCTCTCAAGGCGACATAGTCCCCTCGATCATAGCCTTCTACTGGCGCCTCAACGGAGTCGTTGGAGTAGCGGGGGTGTCTCGTTAGAGTTTGAGCGTACTCAACTACCCTGAAGCCCGAGTCCTCGACAAGTGCTCGTACCTCCTCTACCGTGGGCCACCTCACGGCCTCCCTTATGAACTCTATGGGGTAGGGATCCTTCGGCGCTATGCTTCTGAGGGGCTCCCAGCTACCTATGAGGCCCGCTAGCCTGTAGAGGATACCGTAGGATCCCTCGCCGGCAACCCAGGCTATTATGATGCTACCGCCCCTCTTCAGCACGCGTCTGGCCTCCCTCAGGGCTGCGGCTGGGTCCTTAACATAGTGGATTGTTCCATTGTGTAGAACCGTGTCAAAGTACTCGTCGGGGTAAGGCAGGTTCTCCGCAACCCCTCTCTCGACCCTGAAGCCCCTAGCCTCAGCTATCTCGGCCATACCCTCCGCGGGTTCGAGGCAGTATTCGACAACGATCCCGTATTCATCGCGAAGTATCTTCTCGAAGAGAGCAGAGCCGCAGCCGACGCTGAGCACTCTCCCCGGACCCGCCCTCTCAAGCATGTACTTTATTAAGAGCACCTCGGAGTAGAGGACATTCCTGTTCTTTAGGAACCACTCATCGTATTTTGACGCATACTCATCGAAGGCTGGCAGGGCCTCTCACCGCCTCTAAGCCACCCTTAAGCGGGTTATAAGGTATTCTATAACTGGGTTATAGAAGGTCGCTGTTTAGGGATCTAAGCTCTACGATGTTCAAGGCTGCCTCCGCCAGATCAGAGCTGTATGCGGCTATCCTCCTCGTGCTATCGAGAAGAGCCGCTGCATCGGGTAGGTAGACGGTCTCCCTTAGAGCAGAGCGGGTCTCAGCCTCCCTCCTCCAGAAGAGGTCGACCATTCTACGGGCCTCGAGTGCCGTGTTCCTATCGAGCTGCATGTAGGCCCTGGAGGCCCTCTTGAATATCTCAACGGAGTACTCGAACAGTTCCACTATATCATCGCTTAGGAACGCCTCCCTCCTAGTGTTTAGGAGTATCTCCGCTACAAGCACGGAGTGATCCGCTATTCTCTCGACACTCTTAGCCGCTATCACCCTATAGAGTATCTCGGGTAGCACCACTATACCGGCATCTGAGGGCCTGATCCCGCCCTGTAGTAGTAGTGTGAATTGCCTCATAACTAGTAGGAAGAACTTGTCGACGATAGTATCCCTCTCTATTACGCTCTCGAGAACGACAGGGTCGGGCTTCCTCATATTCTGGGCCACATTCTCGAGCATGGACTTGGTTATCGATATCATGCGCTCGAATGCTTTTATGGAGCTTATAGTCGGGGGGCCCGTCACGGTGCTGAGCGTTATTCTACCATACTCCTCTTCTATAACCTCTAGGCCCAGAGCCCTCTCCCGGGCCCGCTCCACCTCCCTCATGAGGTTCCTCGGATCCACGTCGGCCCCGTATAGCAGGTCTATGATATTATAGCCGGCCAGGTACGCTGAAAGTATCTCGGTAGCCAGAGTCTTCATGCCATCCGCGGTGACTCGGATCGCCTTCCTGCGCTCGAGACCGCGGCTCCTAGTGCTAGGAGACACTCGGAGTACCAGCGAGCCGTCGGGCCTAGGCTCTATTTCCACCTCGGATCCCGGTCGTAGACCCATGCTCGAGGCCCACTCCTTGGGTAGTGATACGATGAAAGTCGAGCCGCCCGTGAGCTGTATCTTCCTCCTGTATACCACCAAGGCCTGCTACCACGCCTAGTCTTGCTGTCGAAAAGCTATATAGCTATATAGCGATCCCGCCCCCGCCAAGAGCCCTTATAGTCTCTCTCGCTATATAGGTCGCGTGATCGGCCACCCTCTCGATCTGGCGGAGTATTAGTGCTGCAAGGGCGTCCTCCTTCCTAATGAGATCCGACGATGTTATCTTCCCCGTGTACGCCCTATACGCCTCGTCTACCCTGGAGTCTAGCTCCTCGACTCCCCGTGCTTCGGAGGGCTTCTTTGAGCGAAAAGCCCTGTAGGCCTTCATAACCATCTCCCTAGAGGTCTCGGAGGCCTCTAGAACGACCTCCGGCAGCTTAACATCTGGTGCCTGTGAGAGCGTTAGGGCTATTTCGTTGGCGTACCTCGACACCCTGAAGAGGTCATAGGAGACCTTGATTATGGATTCCACGTAGAGGAGGATCCTCCCTAGGGGCTGCCACTTTGCTATGAAGAAGAGTGCCTCAGAGTATATCGTGTCCTTCAAGTGCTCTGCGAGGGCGACCTCAGCGCTGAGGTCGGGTGCTGGCGCCTCCCCCTTCAGTGCTCTAGAGACCTTCTCGAGTGACTCGAGAGCTATCCTGAATAGCCTATCCAGATTCGCCTCCATGTGGCCGAGATCCTCCTCGCGGGATGTAGCCTCGCTCATTAGAGCTCACCTCTAAAGAACCTCTCCGTCAGGGGGTTCCTCGGGTTAAGGGCCACCTCCCTCGAGGGGCCATGCTCCACTATCCTGCCGTCGTACATGAATATGAGGTACTCGGACACCCTCACAGCCTGTGAGGGTAGGTGGGTCACAAACACTACTGTAACTCCCTCCTCCCTGACGAGGTCTCTGATGGCCTCCTCTATCTTGACGGCGTTCACGGGGTCAACGTTTGCCGTGGGTTCGTCTAGGAGTAGCACCTCAGGCTTTAGAGCTAGGGCTCTAGCGAGTGAGAGCCGCTGCCTCTGCCCCCCGCTCAGCTTCATGGGGGAGTCGTGGAGCCTATCCTTTACTTCGTCCCAGAGCATGGCCTTCTCGAGGGCCCACCTGACTATCTTGTCCAGCTCCCTCCTATCCCTAGCTAGGCCGTGGAGCCTCGGCCCTATGGCTACGTTGTCGTATATACTCATGTGGGGGAAGGGGTTCGGCTCCTGGAACACCATGGCGACCCTCCTTCGGAGCTCGTATGGCTCCATATCGTATATGCTCTCCCCGCGCAGTAGCACCTCCCCCTCCACGCGGGCGTCGGGGTTCAGGTCTATGAGCCTGTTGAGGGCCCTGAGCAGTGTTGACTTGCCAGTGCCGCTGGGCCCCATTATAGCGGTTATAGTAGCCTCGGGGCACCTGAAGCTTACACCCTTAACCACGTGCTTATCCCTAAGCCATACATGGAGCCCCCGCACCTCGAGCGCGTAGCCCGCCACTATAGCCTCACCTCCCTCACGAGCAGCCTAGCCACCACCATGATTGATACGACTATCAAGAGGAGCACGAGTGAGGCCCCCCATGCAAGCTCCCTGGCGGGCTTGAATGGCATCTGTATGAACTGGTAGATCATGAGGGGCACCGCTCCCCCCTCGCTGGTGAGGCAGGTGTGATAGGCCTCGTAGGCGCCGCCTATCGTGAATAGTAGCGGTGCGGTCTCCCCAGCGGCTCTCGCTAGGCCTATTAGGATGCCAACGAGTATGCCCCTCCTAGCGGCTGGTGCTATTACCTCGTATATAGTGCGGGTTCTCGGAGCCCCCAGGCTGTAGGCGGCCTCCCTGAGGCCCGCGGGTATCTGGCGGAGGGACTCGCTCGCCTCCACAACTATGTAGGGCAGGATGACTAGCGTTAGCGCGAGTATGCCTGCCAGCATGTTGTAATGCCCGACTATGTGATCCACGAGTATGGCGTAGGCAGTGAGGCCTACTAGTATGGTTGGGAGCTCCACGAGCGTTAGCGCTAGTAGCAGCGTTAGCCTGCTTATCCTAGACCCCCTAAGCTCGGCCACCAGTATCGCCGCCGGTAGCGCGATGAGGGTAGCCGTAGCTGATGTGGCGGCCGATAGCTCCAGGGTTCCGAGGAGGGCGGGTCCTATGCCCCCCGGGTTCTCCGCGTTGAAGGGGTGCGGCCTATCTACTATGAACCTCTTAAGGCCTATGTGTGCTATAGCCTCGGCCCCTCTGAGGGTGATTACGTATAGTATGTGGAACAGCGGGGCGACTGCTAGTATCGCCAGCGCTACTATGAGCGCTAAGCCCAGGCGGTCCAGGATCCTCCTACGGGTCCCGCTCCTCCTAGGCCCTCCCAAGCCCCATCGCCTCCTCCCATCTACGCATATAGAGTATGGCAGCAGCGTTCACGGCAACGCCGATCAAGAATATCACTAGGCCGCCCGCGAAGAGGGCGCTTGTCATGTAGTGGTAGAACTCGGCGTTACCGAACTGGGAGGCTATGAGGCTAGACACGGTGACGCCGGGTGAGGTGATGGAAGCCGTTATTGTTAGGCTGTTGCCTATCACTAAGCTCACAGCGACGGTCTCACCTATAGCCCTGGCGAAGGCTAGGGCGAGCCCCGCTATTATACTAGGCCTTATCATGCCGAGGAGTATCCTGACTGCTTCAAACCTAGTGGCCCCTATAGCGTAGGCGGCCTCCCTGAGGCTCGCTGGTATCAGGGAGTAAGCCTCCCTTATCACAGCCGCCGCGTAGGGGGTACTCATTATCGAGAGGAGCACACCCGCTGTAGCTATGGTGTAACCCGATGTAGGCTCCTCCCTGAAGAGGGGTAGCCAGCCTAGGTGGGTGTGGAGCCAGGAGAGCACACCGTACATTAGGGGGGCTAGGTAGGCGAGGCCCCAGACCCCATATATTATTGTTGGGGTCGCAGCCATCAGATCCGTTAGAACGCTGAGCACCCCGCGAAGCCTGCTTGGAGCTAGCTCCTCAATGGTAACGGCGAGGGCGACGGATAGGGGGGCAGCTATGATGACGGCTATAACGCTAGTGTAGATGCTCCCAAGGATCGCTGGTGCTAGGCCGTACCACTCCCTGGCGGGGGCGCCCTCAACCGCCCTCCAGAGGCTGCTGGTGAATACCCTATACCCCTCCTTCTCGATTATCGGGGTGGAGTAGGCTATGAATACGGCTAGCATGGAGAGTATTGCTAGTAATAGTATGAAGGCCGCCGGCAGGTGGAGGAGCACGAACCTCCTATCATCCCTGCTCCTAACTCTGGAGCCCACTATCCTCTCAAGGAGGCTCTCCGCCACGCCGGTCACCCGCCGCACTTAATCATGGAGGCTGCTTCGAGTGCCCGCATCCTAAGGACATCGGGTAAGGGAGCGTAGCCCCTGGGCACAAGCCCCTGGCCGGGGCCTGCGATGTAGCCTATGAACTCCTTCAAGGCAATGCACTTAGCCTTATCCCTTATGTGGAGGGGCACTATCATGAAGGTCTGGCCCACGATCGGGTACGACTCGGGGTCGCTGGAGTATATCACATTATACACGTAGCCCGTCCAGTCGCCGGTGGGTTCTGGGGGCTTCAGCGAGGCGTAGGCCCTCTCGATGCCCTCCCTAGAGGGTAGAGTGAAGCGGCCGGCCCCATTCTCTATAGCGGCCACGGGCAGCCCCTTATCGATGGCATACGACCACTCTAGGTAGCCTATAGAGTATGGCGTTGAGACTATAGCGCTGGCGACCCCGGGGTTCCCCAGCTCCCCCAGCCCTCTCCCGGCCCTATCGACGGGCCACTCTATCACCTTTCCCACGAGGCTGCGAGGCCAGATCCCCGAGCTCGACTTGTATAGGAAGAGGGTGAAGATCTCTGTAGTGCCGCTTGCATCGCTTCTGTGGACCGCTATTATCGGCTTGTGTGGGAGAACCCCCCGCAGGGCGGGGTTCAGCCTCAGTATCCTAGGGTCATCCCAGTACCTCACCTTGCCAAGGTATATCTCAGCTAGCACCCTGCCAGTGAGGTTCAAGTGGCCGTGGAATCCGGGGATGTTATATACGACCACCACAGCGCCCAGGATCACGGGGAACTGGAGGAAGCCCCCGCCAGACCCGTGGACAGCAGCCTTCATGGGTGGGTCACTGCACGCGAAGTCAACCTTACCGCTAATGATGTCCTGC
>JALSQM010000004.1 GCA_026985385.1 Acidilobaceae archaeon
GCCTCAGGCTTGGCGGTGTGATGGCCGTTAGGGAGCCGGGCCGCCTGGCCGTGGTGGGCGAGGCGGCCGCCGCTCCGAGGCCTGGGGGCGCCTTCGAGGCCCTCCCCGCTGGAGGCCGCCTGGATGAGTGGGGCCTCCTAGACCCCTACCCCCCCGAGGCTCCCCCGGCTAGGCCCGTGCTGGAGGCCGCCCTCCAGGCCCGCCCCAGGCTGCTGGTCCTCCTACCGGCCCACACTAGGCCGCATAGCGCGCTCGCACTCAACAGGCTCTCACCGCAGCCGGCTGTGATCCTCGACGCCTGCAGGGAGGGGGAGCCCCTGGCGGCTAGAGCGTGGGGGATGGCCCCGCGGTGGCTGCGCCTAGCGTGCCTAGAGGCTGAGGACGCCCCAGGCCTCCCGGCAGTGGAGCCGGCCGAGGATCCCGGGGAGGTGGCTGAGAGGCTTGGAGAGCTTCTCAGGGGGCCGGGCTAGGACTCGAGAGTCCTGTATCCTTGACCTCGTGGACCTCTTTTATGATTGTCAGCATCCTCTCCGTGAACCCCCTAGGCGTTAGGTCGGTGCGGGAGCGGATGTAGCGTCGCGCTCTCTCCGATTGCTCGTCCCAGAGCGGCTCTAGCCTCTCTATGAGGCCTGGTATCTCCCTCGGATCCCTATAGCAGGCCCCCGCGCCTGACGGTTTGACCAGGTCTGTCCACGCCCCGCCATCGCAGTAGACTATCGGTACTAGACCCGCCGCCATGGCCTCTGCGACGGCTATCCCGAAGTGCTCTGGGAAGGGTGGGTGCACGTAGTAGCGGGCTCTACTTAGGAGGTCGACGAGCACCTGCCGCGGAGCGTTGGGGTGGATACTCACCCAAGCTAGGCTCCGGGCCATCGCCTCCACCCTGGCTAGATAGGCCCTCTCCACGGGCTTGTGGGCCCCGCCCACCAAGTGGAGCCTATACCCCACACTATCCAGGCGAGCCTCTAGGAGCCTATGCACCTCCTTGCTTGGAACGAACCGCGAGACCGTGAGGGCCAGCCTCTCAGAGCCCCTCGTGAGGGGGACCCACTCGAGGTCAACGGGGGGATAGACTATCCGTGCAAGCCTCCTGTGAACACTGTAGATCAGCGCTGCAGTCCACCTGCTATTAGTCACCAAGACCCCGGGCCCCCTACCCCAGGGTAGCCCAAGCCTGCGCTCGAGGATCCTCACGAGGCCCCTGTAAGCAAGCCAGAGAGGCCCCCTACCCCGGGGCCTCCAAGCGGCTGTGGGGTAGTGCATGTAGACCACGTCAGCTGGGAGGGGGAGCCCCAGGCGGGTCTCCACTATAATTTCTCTCTCGGATAGGAGGGACTCGAGGAACCCGGAGACCCTCAGAGCCTGGGATAGACCCCTAGCATAGACACCTAACCTAAAGCGGGCCGCGGCAAGGTCGAGCAGGCCTCGGCCTAGATCAAGTATCTCCACGCGATCGCGGGGCACCTCTATCCCGAGTATCCTTGATACCGCCTCGGCGTCAAAGGAAGGGCCCGTTAGGAGCCTGGCATCAACCCCCGCCTCGAGGAGGCCTAGGAGTAGTGTCAACGATACCCTCTCGCCTCCCCCAACACTGTCCCAGGGGTAGTGGAGTATCGCCACGCTTACATTCAACGGGTCCACCGAGAAAGAGGGGGGAGGAAGCGGGTTTTTACCGCGCTCTAGTGCATTATGTGGGGTAGGCTTGCGAAGTACGCTATGAATAGCAGCGCTACCCCCACGAGTATCGGGTTTAGCTCCCTCCACCTCCCGGTGGCGGCTTTGAGTGCAACATACGTTATGAACCCTAGGCCCATGCCGTCTGAGATGCTGAAGGTGAATGGGATCCCGGTCAGCGTTATGAATGCTGGTATGGCCTCGGTGTAGTCCTTGAAGTCTATGTTCCTCATGAGCTGGGCCATTAGGAGGCCCACTATTATGAGTGCTGGCGCCGTAGCGTAGGCCGGCGTCGCGGTGAACACCGGGGCAAAGAAGAGGCCTAGGAGGAACAGGAGACCCACTACCACCGCTGTGAGACCCGTCCTGCCTCCCTGCTCCACCCCCGCAGCGCTCTCTATGTACGTGGTTACAGTGCTCGTCCCCAGGATGGCCCCGATGGTTGTTCCGACAGCGTCTGTGAGGAGCATCCTCCCAATGCCAGGCACCCTTCCCTCCTCATCCATTAGGCCGGCCGCCGCCGATAGGCCGGTCACGGTTCCCAGGGTGTCGAAGAAGTCCACCATGAAGAACGTGAATACTATCACAGCCGCCGTCGCTGCACCCAGGGCTGCTAGGTGGCCTAGGTCGAACTTGAAGGCAGCCGTGAACCTAGGCAGGGCCACGACCCCGTGGGGCGGGGGGCTGACGTGGAGCGCCCAGCCTATGCCGGCAGCGAGGATTATCGAGATGAGGAGCGCCCCGGGGATCCTCAGCGCTAGGAGGATCCCAGCCAGTATGGTGAAGCCGAGCGCTAGGATAGGCCCCGGCTGCGTGAAGGAGTGGACGTCCAGGGAGATACCCGTGGGCCCGCCCTTAGCTATGAGCCCAGCGTTCTCGAGGCCTATCAGTGTCAGGAAGAGGCCTATCCCAGCAGCTATCGAGTACTTGAGGGATGGGGGTATGGAGTTGGCCACCGACTCCCTGACCCTCGTGAGTGAGAGTATAACGAATATGATGCCCTCAGCCAGGACAGCGGCTAGGGCCACCCTCCACGCTAGCCCCCGGGGATCCGGGTCCCCCCGGGCCGCGAGGATCCCCGCCACGAAGGGTACGACGCTGTAGGCGAAGTACCCGTTGAGCCCCATGCCAGGCGCCAGGGCATAGGGGACCTTAGCGTAGAGGCCCATCATAAGCGTTGCGAGGGCCGAGGAGAGAGCTGTGGCCGCGACCACGCCGTCCCTGGGGACGCCCGCGTCGCCGAGTATGGCTGGGTTAACGAAGAGTATGTAAGCCATCGTCATGAAGGTCGTGAGCCCCGCAACCACCTCTGTAGCCAGAGTCGAGCCCCTCTCGGACACGTGGAAGAACCTATCCAAGGCCTCCCCCAGGCCCACCCGCACCACCGTTTCAGCTCTCATGTGACAGAGGCTTATAAGGGGTCATGCGTGCAAGTAAGTATGTTTCGCATAATCGAAACAATGGGCGTGGTAGCACCTAAAAATCCCGGGGCCCCTGGGCGGGGGGTCGAGGGTGGGATGGTGCTTTGGCCTGGGAGGAGTGTGTCAGGGTCAGGGCCCCGGCTAGTAGTGCCAACCTAGGCTCGGGCTTCGACGCGATAGCCCTAGCCCACGACAGCTTCTACGATGAGGTGGAGGCCTGCGTATCCCCGAGGACAGCCAGCACCCTAGTCTACCTCGAGTCGCTCGAGGGCCCCTACGCCATCGAGAGCGGTGGAGCCACCACGGCCCTCGAGGCCGCCCGTGCTATCCTCGAGAGGCTCGGCGTGGGTGGGGTGAGGGTCTCGCTGAGCGTCTACAAGGGGGTCCCGCCTGGGAGGGGCCTCGGGAGCAGTGGAGCCTCAGCGGCTGCCGCGGCGGTGGCTGTAAGCGAGGCGCTCCACAGGCTCCTCGGAACCCCGCTCCCCGGCTGGGAGGAGCTCGTCGAGGCGGCTGGGCGCGGTGAGGCAGCAGCCGCCGGGGCCCCCCACTACGATAACGTGGCTGCGAGCATCCTAGGCGGTATAGTGGTGGTTGCCCGCTCCCATGGGAGGCTCACCGTCTACAAGATCAAGCCCCCCAGCGGGATGCACATAGCCCTCCTAGTCCCCGGGGCCGCGCCGGGGCCCGGGAAGACTAGGGCCATGAGGAGCATACTACCCAGGAGCATCACCCTAGGCGAGGCCTCAGCATACGCCAGTAGAGCAGCCCTGCTGGCAGCGGCACTCGCCTCCGGGGATCTAGTAGCGGCGGGTAAGGCCATGATGATGGACGAGCTAGTCGAGCCCAGGAGGGCCAGGCTCACACCCTGCTATGAGGAGGCCGTAGCCGCCGCCCTCAACGCCGGAGCCTACGGGGCCTCACTAAGCGGCGCCGGCCCCTCGATCATAGCACTAGCCGGGGGGGAGGCTGCAGCCCGCCGGGTGGCTGATGCCATGAGGGAGGCCTACACGCCCTGCGGGGATGCCGTGGGCGTAACAGCGAGGCCCCGCGAGTCACCCATCAAGCCCCTCTAGAGCCACGATGGACCCCCAGGGGTGCCCGGCCGTGGCTGGGGAGCCCCTCATGCCGCCGATACACCTATCAGTGACCTACACCTACGATGTAGAGGGCCTCCTGGAGGGTGGCTGGACCGGGTACTCGAGGGAGTCGAACCCTACAGTTGAGGAGCTCGAGGCCAGGCTCGCGGCGCTCGAGGGAGCCAGGTGGGCTCTAGCCTTCAACAGCGGGATGGCAGCCATAACAGGCCTCCTCCTCGGCGTTGCAAGGGGTAGGAGGATCATACTGGAGAGGCTGACCTACGGCTCGACGAGGCTCCTCCCCCCACTCCTGGGCCTAGAGGCGCGCCTCGCGGGGCCCCCGTGGGATGAGCTGCTTCATGAAGCCGACTCCTGCAGCGGCGGGGTGGTGTTCGTTGAGAGCATGGGTAACCCCACGCTCAGGATCCCGCCCCTGGAGGAGCTGGTGGGTATCGCCAGTGAGAGGGGCTGCCTCCTGGTGGTGGATAACACGATGGCGACTCCCGCCGCCCTCAAGCCCCTCAAGCTAGGGGCCGCCCTGGTCGTTGAGAGCCTGACAAAGTATGTGGTAGGCCACAACGACGCCCTGGGGGGCTCCCTAGCGGGCCTAGACCCGGGGCTGAGGGCCCCGATATGGGAGGCTAGGAGGCTCACGGGCACGATACTCCAGCCCTTTGAGGCCTACCTGGCGATCAGGGGCCTCGAGACCCTTGAGGCCCGCTACAGGCTCCAGTCAGCCACAGCCCTAGAGGTTGCGAGGTGGCTCGAGGAGAGCGGGCTAGTTAAGAGGGTCTACTACCCCTGCCTCGAGAGCCACCCAGACCACGCTAGAGCCCAGAGGCTCCTGGGAGGCCTATGCGGTGGGGTACTCTCATTCGACGTCGGCACCAGGGAGAGGGCCCTCGAGGCACTATCAAGGCTGAGGCTCGTGAAGCCATCGGCGAGCTTCGGAGCGACCAAGCCCATGGCTGCATACCCCTACGCCAGCAGCCACAGGAGCCTCCCCGAGGAGGAGAAGAAGCGCCTAGGCATAACACCAGGCCTCATAAGGCTAAGCGTGGGCATGGCCAGCCCCCAAGAGATAATAGGCGACCTAGAGAGAGCCCTCAAGACCCACTAGAACCCCGAGCCCCCCGGCTCTGAGCCCTTGCCCCTCCGTAGTCTGAGGTAGCGGAGGCCCCCCTCAATCCTTGAGGACTCGTAGGGCCCCCTCCTCAGGTACTCCCTCCTCAGGCGGCTCCAGAAGCCGTCATCGTATATGACCACCCCCTCCTCTAGAGCGTCGATGAGGTCTAGCCTCGGCCTCTCGAAAACCCCCCTCCAGGCCTCCTGGGGGGTGTAGCACCAGGGCTCCAGGGGCTCGGGATCCTCCCACTCCCTTAGGACTAGGTACTCGCGCTCGTAGAAGGGGAGGCCCTCGAAGCCCTCGGCCACGACTATGACGTCAACATCACTCTCGAAGCTGTGATCCCCTGGCCCAACTACCGAAGAGGACGAAACTGCGCAGCCCCAAGCCTCGGAGCCTCT
>JALSQM010000005.1 GCA_026985385.1 Acidilobaceae archaeon
GTACCTCCCCCAGGGGAGGTCTAGTAGGGCCCTCCCCCCCGCCGCTGTAGTGTCGACCTCGTAGCCCCCGGGCCCGCTGAGGTGTAGTGAGGCGTTAACCGGGAGGCCGGTTAGGGAGTCGACTACGATGACCTCGAGCACGCCTGGGATCCTCTCGAGTGCAACGGTTAGCGTGGCAGCCCTGGGAACGGGTATCTCCGCCTCCTCATAGCCCCCGGCCTCGACTACCACACTCGCATTCCAAGGCCTAAGCGTTAGCCTCGCCACGCCGTTGACCGCCTGCCAGGACCCCAGCGCTAGGCGGCCGAGCGGCGTGTAGATGTAGGCGGTAACAGTGGCGTTGACGGGCTCCCCCGTCAGGCCGTCCCTTATCAGTAGGGTCACATTATACCTGAGGGGGTCAGGCTCCACGACTAGGATCCTCTGCTCACCCGGCCCTAGGCTCAGGGAGCCCCTCCACGCGTTGTAGCCGGGGGCTTTGAGGGTCACGTTATAGGTCCCCCAGGGGAGGGAGGCGCTCGCCCTGCCCTCCACCACGGGGACGACGAGCCTCCCCACCGGGCCCTCGAGGATTAGCGTGGCGTTCAAGGGGAACCCATAGTCTGGATCCCTGACTACCACCTCCACCGTCGAGTTGACCCTCGCAAGCCTCAGGGTCATGGAGAGCCCGTTGCTCAGGTTGAAGGCCCTCCTCGAGGGCAGGTAGCCCCGCGAGGACACCTCTAACTCGTAGGGGCCTGGGGGCACGTGTAGCGTGAGGGCTCCACTAGAGCTTATCCTAGCGGTACGCCCGGTCGAGAGCAGGGTTATAGTTGCGTTGAAGGGCACCAGGCTCTCCGTGTACTCGTCGACAGCGGCTATCCTGAGGGGGGCGAGGATCGGCTCTAGCGTGACGTTAGCCTCTAGGCGCCCATCGTAGGTCTTGTAGCCCTTGAGGCTTAGGTTGAGGGTGTAGGATCCCTCGTAGCCGGCCCTTAGGGGGATCCCGTCGACCCACGAGAGGTATGGTGGGAGGAGGGGCTCTAGCTCCCCCGTCTCGGCTACCACCGCCTCGACCGAGCCCCATGGACTGGCTATGTAGCCCCTAGCCCCTGCGGCGGGGCCCCCAACTAGGAGCCCGAGGGGATCCGGGGCCCTGTAGACCCTGACGTGGACCACGTTAACGCTGTAGTGGAGGCCGGCGAACACCACCTCCCCCGGGGGCGCCCTCACTAGAGAGGCGGCCGGGCCGAGCAGGGGATCCAGGGCCTCCGCGGTATAGGAGCCGGGCTGCACTACGAAGAGTGCGGTCCCCCCAGCGTCTGTTGGGGAGCTGTAGGCGCTACCCGCTGCCTTGAGCTCTACCCGCAGCCCGGGGCCGAGGGGGTGGCCTGAGGCCCGCGCCTCGACTATCACGCCGCTGAGGGGGCCGGTGGACTCGACGACTACTAGGGAGCCGTCCTGGCCAGCGGCTGCTACGCCCCAGCTAGTCGGGGCCACCGAGCGGCCCGCCAGGGGGACCCCGAGCCTCCCGGCCCATAGCCTCGATCCGTCCCGTAGAGCCAGGAGCTGCAGGCCCTGGGGGCCAGCGACGGCGACCCCGTAGGGTGCTGGGGCTATCGACTCGACTCCTCCACCCGGGAAGGGCTCTGTTATCCACTGGAGCGTCGGGCCACTGGGGGTGTAGGAGTAGTAGTAGACCCTCCCGGAGCCCGCGAGGGCTATGGCGGGCTCCCCGCGGCCCGCATCGAGGAGCGGGGCGAACCAGCCCTCCGGGGCCGTAGAGCCTAGGGGGCATACGTCCCTGAGGCTCGCGTTGTATACATCACCTGACACAGTGTAGATGCGCGCCTCCAAGCCCCCGGCCTGGGGGGCTAGCTCCACCAGCAGGCCGTGGGAGGCGTTTGGATCCCAGGCTCCTAGCAGTAGCTGTGGGAGAGGCCTCCCCCCGAGGCCCCACTCCTTGAAGGCCGCTACCAGGCTAGGGCTACCACGTGAGAGGTCTAGTAGTAGCACCGCCTGGGAGTTGAGGGTCTCGGTGTAGTTCACCTCGCCGCTCGGCGTCTCCAGGAGCGCCCATGCCTCCACCTCAGCTGAGGCGGCCACGGGAACCCTCGAGGCCCAGGGTGCCGAGTAGTTGGCGTCGACCACGTAGATTGCCCCGGCCCAGAGGAAGCGGGGGCTCTCGAGGGCTGCTGCCCCGGAGGATATCAGGGTCGAGTTAGGGTAGGCTTTAAGCGCCTCCTCCTCAATGTAGGATCTAGCTATGGACGAGAGCGCGCCAGCCACGGCTCTAGAGAGGGCGCTGGCGGGGGCCGAGGGGCCCGCTACCACCTGCCACGAGGATCCCAGTGACGCCCTGTAGAGGTTGCCGGCCTCGTCGACAACCCAAGCCACCCCCGTGAGGGGGTCGAACCAGAGGCTGCCAAGCTTGGGCCTGGCGTATGTCGAGGAGTACCACAGCAGGGGCTCGCCACCCCGGACCGCGGCGACGCCGGCGCTACTCGCACCCGCTACGAAGACCGTGGAGCCCCTGGCCCCCCATGAGTTCTGCTTGATGCCGGCCACCCTTAGGAGGGGCCAGGGCTCCCCTAGGCCGGACTCGCCCGCCAAGTAGAGGCTACCGTCGCTGCCGAGGGCGAGGATCCAGCGGGATCCTAGTGGTGAGACCGCCCTCACCCCACCAGTCTCGTTGGGGGGCACAACGAGGCAGGGGCACCAGGAGAGGCTAGACCAGCCCGCGGTCACTCGATCGAGCTGGCCCGGCGCCGCCGCTCCCTGCGATGGGCTCGGGGTAGCTGCTAGTACTAGGATCAGGGCGGCTACTAGGGCGGCGAGGTAGACCCGCCTCATCGTCAAGGGCGTGTACCCTAGCTCTCCATGTGGGAGTAGAGGGCTATAAGGTTGGAGGTCCGGAGTGGTGGGCGGGTCTACTGCTGGCTCGTGAGGCTCTCGATCGCCTTTGCCGCCTCCTCCCCAACAGCGCCGGCGGCCTTCGAGGGTATCCTCAGCGTGGCCCGGGATCCTCTCCCGCCGCCCCTACCGCCGAGCGCCTCGGCCAGCAGCTTGGCCAGCCTGCCGGCGTCCACGGCGCCGGCGGCCCTGGAGCCTAGGGCTATCTCGACGGTGGCCCAGTCCCCCTCAGCGGGCTCAACGGCTATCGCCACTAGATCCTCGTAGGTCGAGGTTAGGGTTCTGAGTACCTCCTGTAGGGGCCTCCTATCGCTCTCGGGGGGCGTGAACACTAGGAGCCTCAACCCCCCAACCCGCGGGGCCTCGCGGGCCTTCTCGATGAGTAGCTCGCTGTAGAGGCTCCGGTACCTCTTTAGGCTGGAGCGTAGCTCCTCCAGCTCCCTCGCGACGCCCTCGATGCGTGCCAGCAGCTCCTCACCGGATCTCCCCCCAACGATTTTGGATGCCTCCTCCACGAGGTCGCTGAGCCTCCGGGCCTCCTCCGCCACCCTAGTCCCCGCAACGTACTCCAGCCTGACTACGCCGTCCTGGATCCTCTCGACCCTCGTTATCTTTATGCCGCCCACCTCACCGGTGTTGGCTAGGTGTGTCCCGAAGCACGCCTCGGCATCCCAGCCCTCAACCTCTACTATGCGTATCCTAGCCTCCATGGGCACCCCGCCCTGGTAAATCTTGAACCCGTACCTCTCCTCCGCCTCATTCCTGTCGAGCACCCTGGCGCTGACCCTCCTCCTCTCATCCACGACTCTGTTAGCGAGCTCCTCGATCCTCCTAACCTCGTCGCGCGTGAGGGGCCTGTGATGGGTTATGTCGAGCCTGGCCTTCTCAACCGTCTTCTCCGCCCCAGCCTGCCAGACGTGGTCGCCTAGGACGGCCCTCGCCGCCCCTAGTAGTATGTGGGTCGCAGTGTGGTGCCTCATGAGCCTGTAGCGGCGGATCCAGTCTATGCGCCCGAGGACCTCATCTCCGGGGGAGGCCTTTACATCCCTATCTAGCACGTGCACGATAACGCCGCCTACCTTGTAGACCCTCAGAACCCTCGCCTCCCCCCAGGGGCCCTGGAGGATCCCGGTGTCATAGTCCTGGCCGCCGCCCTTCGGGTAGAAGGCCGTGGCGTCTAAGACTACGTACCTGCCGTCGACGACGCGGAGCACCCTAGCCCTGAACTCGCGGAGGTAGGGGTCCTCGTGGAAGAGCCTCCTAGTCTCGGGGAGGCCCTCCAGGGCCTTGACCACGTGGTCGGGCAGCTCGACCCTCTCCCCTATGCGGCGCACCTTCTCGGGCGCCTGGTGGCGGGCGGCCACGATGCTGTAGAAGTTGTGTGGAACCTCGACGCTCACGCCCAGCCTCCTAGCCTCCTCAGCCGCCACCTCGGGCGGGATCCCGTGGCTGTCGTATAGTAGGACTAGATCCTCGAGGTCGAGGGCCTTCTTCCTGCCTATGATCTGCCTCACAAGCTTGGAGCCCCTCCTCAGCGTCTCCTTAAACCTCTCCTCCTCAAGGGAGACTGCGTCGAGTATGTAGTCCCTATGCTCGGGGAGCTGGGGGAAGTCGCCCGACCAGTATTCCACCTGGAGGTCTACCAGATCTGCTAGGCGGGTCTCAGCACCGAGCATCAGGAGCTGCCTCAACGCCCTCCGTATCACGAGGCGGGCTAGGTAGCCCTCACCGGTGTTGCTGGGCACTACCCCGTCGGCCAGCATCAGGGCTATGGTCTTGGTGTGGTCCAGCACGCTATACAGTCTAGCCTCCCTCATGAGGGCCTCCCGCGCCTCCCCAACGCTGAGGCCTGAGGCCTCGGCTACCCTCCTATAGTAGGACTCCACACTCCGGGGATCCTCGGGGTCAAGCCTCCCGGCAGCCCTGAAGGCGGCCCAGAGGACCTCCTCTCCCGCCTCCTCGACGCCGAGTATGTCGCGGAACTTCTCGAGTAGGCCGGGGTAGATGGCGTGGAAGGCAGTCGGCGTCTTCCAGGTGAACCAGGACATCCTCTCGACTCCATAGCCGGTATCCACTATCCTCAGGGGTATGGGCTCGTAGCCCCTCTCAGTGACCCTATACTGCATGAACACTAGTGTGGCGAGCTCGAGGCCACCAACTGCGACCTCGAAGCTCGGCCCCGCATTGCCTCCACCCTCCCACCAGCTCTCCTTGAATACTATGAGATCCCCCGGGATACCCATCTCCTTGGTGAAGAACTCGAAGGCCAGTCTCACGGTCTCATCCTTCCAGTAGACGGGCTTATCCGGGTAGTTGAAGGCGTGGTGGGCGGCCATCTCGAAGCTCGTCAGGTGCCTCCCAATGGTTAGCCCTACATTATCTATATCCTCGAGCCTTATGCTGGGCTGGCTTATAACCAGGGGGTTCGCGGGTGGGGGCACGAGCCCGCTGGTCACGTGGGGCTGGAACACAACGATACTCGCAATCGTCAGGTAGAGGTCCTCCCTCCACCTGGCTACGACAGGCCTAGGCTTTATCGGGGTGTGCCCCCTCCTCTCGAAGAACCCTATGAAGAGCCTCCTGGCCTCGCCGACGCGTAGGGGATCCCGCGAGGGGATCCTATCGAACCAGTACTCGACGCAGGGGGCGTCCTGGCACGTGTCCATGTCGGGGTTCAACGTCCAGAAGTACTCGCCGCCCACGCGGCACCTCTTCCTCGTGAAGCCCTTCTCGCGGAAGAACTCTACCTCATACTCACTAGCCTCGGCCTTGGCCAAGCCCCGCACCCTCTAACCCCGGGGGCCCCCTGGCCGTTAATATCGTGGAGTAGGTGCGCCCCCCGGGATCCCTATGAGATCCCTCCTCAGGAGCGATAGTATGGGGAGGCTTCTACGCGCTTCTTCCAGCCTCCAAGACTCGAGCCTAACCTCCACATAGGAAGGCTTGGGGCCAGCGTCCATCAACGGGACCCCCGAGGGGTCTACTATGATGGATCTACCAGTGAACCTGTCCCCCGCCAGGGCTGCTACGGCTACGAACACCGTGTTCTCGTGGGCCCTCGCCCTGGCCAGGACGTGGAGGGCCTCCTCCTTCATGGGCCCCGAGTACCAGGCGGCTGGCACCACGAGCACCTCAGCCCCCCTGAGGGCCTGGAGCCTCGCGAGCTCGCACACCCTCAGCTCGAAGCATATTATGAGGCCTATCCTGGCCCCGCAGGCTTCAACCGGCTCGAAGACCCTATCGCCCGGGGCTATCTTCTCGCTCTCCCTGTAGCCGTAGGCGTCGAAGAGGTGGGTCTTCCTATACCACGCGATGTGCTCCCCCCTATCGCTTATGACTACAGCGGAGTTGTAGACCCTCCCATCGGGCGCGGGCTCGAAGTACGTTGCAACAACGCACGATGAGTGCTCCTCCGCGAGCCCCTCGAGGGCCCGCAGCCAGGGGCCCGGGTCCTGGAGGCTCTCAGCGGACGCCCTAAGGGCTTCGAGGGGGGCGTCCGTGGGATCCATCATGGCGTACTCGGGCATAACCAGTATGTCGGCCTCCCTAACCCGCCTCGAGAACTCTTCTAGGCGGGCTAGCGCCTCCTCCTTGGACCTGCTGGCGGCTAGCTGGATTACTCCGAGTGTTAGATCCCTCAGGGCCACTCACCCCTCTCGATGGCGTCGAGCATGCCCCAGACCGTCTCGTAGAGGAAGAAGTCCCTAACCACCCCCCCGCTCCTCATTATGAGCGACGCGTTGGGATCCCTCAGCGCCAGCCTCTTGGCGGCGTCCGGCGGGCTCCTCACACCCTCCCTGTAGATTTCAAGTAGTATATTCATCCAGCTGATGAATATCTCCTTCTGGAGCGCCAGCTCCTCCATGGCGTTGCCCCATAGGCCGAAGTGGGTTGGGGCTATGCTGGCCGCGTTGAGCTTCATCATCCTCTCTATGCTCTCGATGTAGAGTTTGGGCTTCAGCCTCGGCGGCGTGGTGGGGGCCCTCACGACGCCCACGCTGGTCTCCAGTATTATACCGGCCGAGTCGCCGCTGTAGAGGATACCGGCCTCCTCGTCGTAGAAGCTCTGGTGGTGGCTCGCGTGCCCCGGGGTGTGGATTACCCGTAGCACCCTGCCCCCGGGCAGCTCTATCCTCTCCCCGTCACGCGTCTCGAGCAGCCTCTCCCTCGGAGCGGGCTCGGGCCTGCCGTAGGCCTCGGCCACGTCGCCCATGACCTGCTTGGAGGACTCCCACAGCCTCGATGGCTCGGCGAGGTGTGGGGCGCCCCGGGGGTGCACGTAGGCTACGGCGTCGGGGTAAGCCTTGAGGAGTGAGCCCGTGGCCCCCGCATGGTCCAGGTGGACGTGGGTCACCAGTACGTGGCTGACCCTGAGGCCTAGGGAGTCGAGCACCCTCCTGAGCCTCCCAACGGATGAGGCGGGGCCCGGATCAACTATGGCCGCCCTTCCACCGGCTAGCGGTATTAGGTAGGAGGCTATTATCCCGGGGACGACCTCGGCCCAGGCGTCTACTATGTAGACCCCCGAGTCCCTATCGTAGGCGAGGCCCTCAACCATACCTTAGCGCCCGCGGGCTATGGGGCCCGAGGGATTAAGTGTCTAACAACCACCCCCGCCCTGGTGGCTCTAAGTGCTAGTACTCGCCGGGGCCGGCCTCCACCCTGGCCTCGTGACGGTCGAGGTGGAAGGCCTCGTTAGGGGGGCTGACAGGGTCTACGTTGACACATATACCATGCCGGGCTCCGGGTGGCTCCTCGAATGGGCTAGGCGGCTCAACTCAAACGTCGTCGAGGCTTCTAGGGACACCCTGGAGTCGGGGGCTCACAGGGTCATCCGGGAGGCCGCTAGGGGGCTAGTCGTCGTGCTCGTGCCCGGCGACCCCTTGATAGCGACCACCCACATAGCCCTCCTCGAGGAGGCCTCAAGGCTCGGCGTCGAGTGGAGGGTGGTGCCGGGGGTCTCGGGGGTCGTGGCCTCGAAGACCCTCAGCGGGCTCCAGTACTACAGGTTCGGGCGCACCGTGACGGTGCCGGGGCCGTGGAGGGGTGTTAGGGCGTTCAGCGTTGTAGTCGGCGTCTACGGCAACCTATGCGTGGGCCTCCACACACTCGTCCTCCTCGACTTGTCAGAGGATGGGGGCCAGCTGAGCCCCGCCAGCGCCGCCCGGCAGCTGATGGACCTCGAGGGCGAGCTGTGCCGGGAGCACGGTGTGGACACGCTCCTGCCCGGGCTACTCGTGGCTGTCGTTGAGAGAGCCGGGATGCCGGGGGCCCGGGTGACCTGGGCCAGGCTCGGTAGCCTAGAGTCTCTAGGGGAAGACTGGGCCGCCCCCTCTAGCATGGTCGTGCCGGGCTACATACACCCCACCGAGGCTGACGCCCTAGAGCGGCTCTACGGCGTCGACCCCAGAGCTGTGCGGAGCCACAACGAGGCCCTATCCACCGGTAGGGGCAGCGCATGCAGGATCTACGAGGAGGAGACATTCCAGCACAGTGCGGCCTCCAGGGCTTAAGGGCGGGATCCCAGGAGGCGCCTCGCCACGGCCCAGCCGAGGGCCTCAGCGTAGGCCCGGAGCCCCGCAAGGCCTGGCGTGGGCCTCGCCTCGCCCCTCCTAATGGCATCCACCACGTCCCCGGGGCTCTCGGGGGCCTCGACGATCACGGGGCTCGTGCACAGCTCGCTGGGGACGTGCGCGTCGCTGCCGCTAGTGCCTGGTAGGCCTAGGAGCCTGCTGGCCCTGATAGCCGGTATGTTGAATAGGGGTAGCCCCCTGCTATTCCAAACCTCGACCGCGTCCCATAGCCCCATCCGGGCCCCCTCTAGGAGCCTGCGGCCTCCAACGCTGTGGCGGAGGGGGTGGTAGGGGTGGGCCGCCACTAGAATGCATGACTCGGCGTCCGCCCACTCCCTGAGTAGCACGGGATCCTTGGGGGGCTCTCCATTGGGGGGCTCTGTGCATAGGGCTAGCACGTCTCCCCAGGTGGTTCTGACCTCGACGCCCGGCACCGCTATTACGCCCAGGCCCAGCCTCTTAGAGGCCTTGTAGGCCATTACACCGCCCCTTATCGTGTCGTGGTCCGTGACCGCCACCGCCCTGCAGCCCCTACGGCGGGCGGCCCTCAAGAGGCTGTGGGGCTCCAGCATGCCATCGCTGACACTGCTGTGGCTGTGTAGCTCCACTCTATCCAAGCTCGATCCCCGCAGCCCTGAGCCTCTCCTCTACCGTTCTGAGGGCCCTCTCGGCGTCGCCGCGTGCCCAGGGCAGCCCTAGCTCCTCCATTGTCTCCGGCTTCGGCACGCCCAGTATCTCGTGCCACCCGCGTATCCTGTAGTACTCCCTTATCGCCTCCCTCTTATCCCTCTCATCGAGGAACGCGGCCACGCCCTTAAGGGGTCCGGTGGGCTGTCCCTTCATCCACTTCGGTGGCACGTCGTCGTGTATCGGGGGGACGAGCCAGTCTAGTGCGGCGTGTATCCTGGCGAGGGCCTCGGCCCTCTGGGGCGCCTTGTAGAGGTCGTTCAAGCCCCTCTCTAGGCCTGTCACGAGCTTGTAGAGGGGGGGTATGGCCTCGCTGGGGTAGGAGACGAACCTGCAGAGGCTGAGGCTGTCCCTGAGCGCGTCGTCGTCCCTGTTCCTAGCCATGCTCTCAACGACCTCCCTCGCAGGCCCGGCGCTAGGTGGGTCACGGGTGCTGGGCCACCCCCTCAGGTGGCTCGCGCCGACGTCCGCTGTGGCGTAGCTGACTGCCAGGCCCCTCCTACCCCTTGGATCCCAGGCCGGGGCCTCGAGGCCCTTGACGTGGACTGCCAGGTCCGCGCCCCTGCCGAGTATCTCCGAGGCCCTCTTCACCCCCTCGGCTAGTATGGCCCCTATCCCCCTCCTCTCCGCTATGAGCCTGATCAGCCTCTCAACAGCCTCAGCGTCGCCGAAGCCCCTGGCCTTGAAGCCGAGCTCCTCCTCACCTATGAGGCCCCTCTCTACAAGCTCCAAGAGCCATCCAATCACGTTGCCCGTGCTTATGCTGTCTAGGCCCATATCGTTTACGAGCCTGTTGAAGTAGAGGACAGCATCCCTATCGAAGACCCCCGTGGCGGCTCCGAGCATGGCTAGGTTCTCATACTCCGGCTTGACCCTGAACCTCAGGCCCTTGTAGAGGGCCTCAGTGTAGCGGGCGCACTTGACGGGGCAGCTGGCACCGTGTATATACCATGGGGGATCCACTTCAACCTCCTTGATGGAGTCGCCCGCGAGCTTGGCAGCCAGATCCTCCGGTATGCTCGGGGTCTCGAAGTTGTATGCGGGGCTCATGCCGAGGGCGGCGCTGTAGAGGAGACCGTTGGTGGTGCCGTACTCCCTTATATCGCTATACCGCGGGCTCGTGGCGAAGTAGTTATACCACTTCTCCCCCTCGGCCTGGAGCCTCTCGGGGTCGGCTGGCCTGGGGGGCGAGCCGTCTCCCAGGACGGCTATGGCCTTGAGCTTCTTGGATCCCATGACGGCCCCGAGGCCCCCACGGCCGGCGGCCCTCTCGTAGTCGAAGATTATGTTCGCTATCCTCACGAGCCTCTCGCCAGCGGGCCCTATGGCGGCGACGCTGGCTTTGGCGCTGGTCTCCCTCTTCACGGCGTCTATGGCCTCGCGGGTGGTCTTACCCCAGATCCTCTCGGCCCCCCTGACCTCGGCGCCCCTAGAGTCTATGTAGAGGTAGACCGGGTCCTTGGAGGCGCCCTCGACCACCAGGCCGTCATAGCCGGCCTTCCTCAGGCTGGGGCCGAAGTAGTCGCCGGCGTGGCTGTCGGTGAGGAGGCGTGTCAGGGGGCTCTTAGCCATTACCGTGACCTTACTGGCCCCGGGTACTAGGGCGCTGAAGGGGCCCGTGAAGAAGTAGAGCTTGTTGGAGGGGCTCAGGGGGTCGGTGCCCGGCGGTATCTCCCTGTAGGCGTAGAGGTATGCTAGGGCCTTGCCTCCTATAAACAACTCTAGATCCTCTACCCTAGGCTCCTCCACCCTCACGCGACCCGTGGAGAGGTTGACGCGGAGTATCCTCATGTGGTAGCCGGGTAGCCCCATGCCGCACTCCCCGCGAGCCCTGGATAGTGGATGAGGCTCTTAAGTATGTGAGTCAGTAAGCTTTAAGGGGGCTTAGAGCCCACAGTTGTGGGCGGAACGGGGTGAGCCTCGTATATGTCGGCCCCCGATACGGTTGACGCGACCAGGAATAGGAGGTGGATCCTACCCTATAGGAGTATAGTGGAGAAGCTCGTAAACAAGGGCAGGGTCAGGGTCATACTCTCCGGTGAGGGGGAGGCGACCGATCTAATCTTCTGGGCTCAGACCCGCGGCTTCAGAGTCGTCAGGCACATACGCACAGCCGTTGGAATGGAGGTCGTGCTGGAGGCCCCCTCTAGGAGGGCCGAGGAGGCCGCTGCCGCCGCTGCTCCAAGGAGGGAGGAGGCGAGGGCTGCTAGGCCGACGCCCCCGCAGGCCCCCCGAGCGGCCGCGCGAGCGGTTGCGGCCCAAGCGTCCAGCGGCGGGGAGCGCCGCGTGGAGGCTCCAGCCACCGCCGGGAGCTTGGACGCTGTCAGCGCTAGGATGTCTGACCCCCTGTTCCGCGTCGACCTACTGCTAGCGGGTACCTCCTCGAGGGCAGGCGAGTTGAAGGCCCCCACGACCCTCGACGCCCTGCTGAGGGTGGCCTCGGAGGCGTCGGGCCGCGGCTGCGCCCACCTTGAGGCATCGCATTCCCGGGGGGGTAAACTGGAGCTGCTGGCCTGCGGTGGCAGGCTCGAGGGCATCATACTCTACACGCCGGACGGCTCCAGGCTCGAGGGCTCGAAGGCCGTCAGGGAGGCGCCTAAGCTTCTCGAGAGGGAGGGTAGCCTCGAGTATCGTGTAACGGTTGTCGGCAGCGAGTTCGTCGAGAAGCTGAAGTCCTAGTGGGAGGGGCTCAGCGGGCTCCTAGTCGTCACCCAGCCGCTCAGAGGCGGCCGCTCTGAGTCCACCACACACATCACGGCCCCCCACCCTAGGCGCTCCTGGGAGCGTTAAGCCTCTACGCCGCGCTCCCCCGGCCCCCGCTTGAGGCCTCTGAGGAACTGGAATATCCTGGAGTAATCCGAGTTGGCTAGCCCCGAGTGGGCTGCTAGCTTGAATAGCTCGGCTGCGGCAGAGGTTACTGGGGCCGGCAGGCCCGCCGCCCAGGCGGCCCTCCTGGCGTAGTCTAAGTCCTTGGATGCCAGGGCTAGCCTGAAGCTCGTGGGCCACTCCTCGCTTGCTAGCCTCTCGAGGTACTTGGATGCCAGGGCCTCGAAGACCGTGCCCTCGTATACCTCCCTCAGCTTGTCTACCCCGAGGCCGTAGGACTCCACCATTGCTAGGGCCTCTGAGAGTATCGCCAGGCTCCCTATGAGTAGCTGGTTGAAGGCGAGTTTAAGCGCTTGAGCGCGGGCGGGATCCTCGCCTGCGTCCACCACGCGCTCGGCGAGGGCGGAGACTACGGGGTGTGCAAGCCTCTTGCAGTGATCCCTGCCAGCCTCGATTACAATGAGCCTCCCCTCCCTCACGGCCTTGGGGCCCCCCAGGACCGGCGCCTCAACGTAGCAGGCCCCTCGCCCCTCCAGGTACTCGGAGACCCTCGAGGACGCTTGTGGGGTTACCGTCGAGGAGTTCACGAATACAAGCCCGTCGACCCTCCCAACCCTGGCTGCGACCCCCATCAAAGCGTCGTCGTCGGCTAGGAAGGCTATCGAGTACTCGGCCCTATCCAGGGCCTCCTCGACGCTTCCAGCGACGCGGGCCCCTATCCTGCCCGCGAGCCCCTCAGCCTTGGACCGCGTCCTATTCCATAGGATGACCTCGAACCCCTTAGATGCCAGCCTCTCGGCGGCAGCCGACCCCATGAGCCCCGTGCCGAGGACAGCCACCCTAGCCAAGGCGTACACCACCCCTAGACCTGCCGGGCAAGCTAATAGGTTCGCCCCGGATCCCTCCAAGCCCCTGGGAGGAGCGCTAAGGCCTTGACTAGGGTGTGCCCGATCTGCGGTAGGACGAGCGAGGAAGTACCCTTCATAGGCAGCCTCTGCAGGGACTGCTACGTGAGGCACGTGGGCGTGGCGAGGCTACCGGGTAGGATAAGGTTCGTCTACTGCAAGTACTGCGGCTCCTACAAGTATCAGGGGGGCTGGAATAGGGGCCTCGAAACCGTGGAGGAGACGCTCATAGAGTACGCCCACATAGTGCTGAGTAGGAAGCTGAGGCCAACGAGGGACATAGAGGAGGCGTGGATAGAGGACATACGCCTCGACAAGCCATTCACGGGCCCGGGCTCCTACAAGCTACTAGTTAGGGTCGCCGGCAGGAGCCGTGAGGGCGTCGAGGCGAGGCAGGACATAGTAGTCGAGGTGAGGGCCGACGCCTCCGTGTGCCCCCTCTGTACGGCCAAGCGCACGGAGAGGGGCTACGACGCCATAGTCCAGATCAGGGGCTCCACCGGGAGGCTCGGCGAGCAGTTCAGGGTCGAGGTTCGAAGGTTCCTGGATAGGATCGATAGGCAGCTCCGCGACGCTATAATAAAGGAGGAGGAGGGTAGGGAGGGTATAGACCTCTACGTGGCCGACCAGACGAGCGCCAAGCTGATAGCCAGCAAGCTGAGGGCCTTCTTCATGGCTAAGACCATCGACACGTACAAGCTAGTTGGGAGGAGGCCCGACGGAAAGAGGAGGGGGAGGCTAACCATCTCCGTAAGAATCCCCGAGATCGAGCCCGGCCAGGTAGTCAAGGTGGGTGGTAGGGAGTCACTCTTCCTAGGCTGGACCCGGAGGGGGGGATTATTCGTGGACCTCAGGAGCGGGAGGAAGTTCGAGTTAGACGCCGAGTCTCTATGGGATAGGGGATTCACACCCCACCCAGGAGGCGAGCAGGAGGGGAGGTACATGCTGATAAGTAGAAGCGGGGGGACATACGTCTTCCTAGACGCTGACTCGAACTACCAGAAGGTAGTAGAGTACCCCGAGAGCTACGTCCACGTGTACACCGACAACCTAGAGGAGGGAGGGGTCTACAAGGTCTTCCGCGTAGGCCGACACATATACATACTAGGCAGGAGCAGCGGCGCACAAGCCTAGGAGGCCACCCAGGAGCTACACCACACCAAAGGGGCTCCCCGGAGGCTCCGGCGCTGCCTGAGGGGCCAGCACTCCGCCCTGCTGTTCGGTTGTTCACATACAAAGCAGTACCCGGTAGCCCTGGGTTGGTGATAGCAGCGGCTCCTTAGCGCTTGGGGTTGCCTCCCCGTGCCCGGGTGTACTTAGCGTCTAGGAGGGCTCGATGCCTCTAGACTAGCTACTCCGAAGACCGCTGGGGGGCGCTGGCTGGGTCTCAACGGTTAATTACCTTGCAACAGACCCTCGTCATGGGTGTGGATGTGGTATGGCTAGGAAGAAGAGGAGCGGAGGCCAGTCCGAGTCCAAGAAGGAGATGCCCCTCCCAAGCGAGGATGAGGGTACGATGCTATGCGTCGTTCAGAGGCTGCTAGGCGCCGGGTACCTCGAGGTCGTGTGCACTGATGGTAACACGTACAAGGCGTGGATACCGGGTAAGATGAGGCGTAGGGTGTGGATGCACGAGGGCGATGTGGTGCTCTTCCTCCCATGGGGTACTAGGGATATGAAGGGCGAGGTCGTCTACCGCTATGAGAGGGATGAGGTGAGGAAGCTGATTGCATCGGGCCTCCTACCCGAGGAGCTGCTGGAGGAGGTCGGAGAGGAGCTTTGAGGAGGAGGGCGCGCTGGTTCAAGAGGCTGAGGGAGGAGGAGAGGAGGGTAAAGGATAGAGACCTAATTAAGACTGTGGAGGAGGTGCTGGACCCCATAACCATGGGCCACATCGAGAGGCTACTGCAGCGCGGCGTCATCTGGGAGATGAAGGGCACCATAAGCGCTGGCAAGGAGGCCAGGGTCTTCTGGGCCAAGAGTAGGGGTGGAAGGGATCTCGCCGTGAAGATATACCTCTCATTCACAGCGGAGTTCAGGAAGAGCATAAGGAAGTACATAATAGGGGATCCACGCTTCGAGAACATCCCCTCAGGCAACTTCAGGAGGCTCATCTACGAGTGGACGAGGAAGGAGTACCGCAACCTCCAGAGGCTCCGGGAGGCTGGGGTCAGGGTCCCCGAGCCGATAGCGTTCCAGGGGAACGTACTGGTAATGGAGTTCCTGGGCGAGGAGGGGTATAGAGCCCCCCTCCTCGTGGAGGCTGTGAATGACATGACTAGGGATGAGATCCTCGAAGCCTGGAGGGAGGCCTCAGAGCTGCTCCGAGGCATAGTCTGCAGGGCCCGGCTGGTGCACGCGGATTTCAGCGAGTACAACATAATGGTGTGGAGGGGATCCCTCTGGGTGATAGACGTCGCCCAAGCCGTCAGCCACCACCACCCATATGCGGAGGAGTTCCTGGTGAGGGATATACGTAATATCGCTAGCTTCTTCGAGGAGCACCTGGGCGGGGAGCCCCCCGGCTTGGATGGTCTGAGGGGTGAGCTCGTATCATGTCTGGGCAGCCGGTGAGGCCTAGAATGTACGTGAGGGTGCCCCCCGAGAGGTTGGGGGTCGTCATAGGTGAGGGGGGCAGGAACAAGCTCGAGATCATGAGGAGGACTGGGACGGTCATAACGGTTGATAGTGAGAACTCGATAGTTATCGTGGAGCCCGAGTCCCCCCAGACACCGCCCTACAACGTCATGAAGGCAGCCGAGGTCGTTAAGGCTATAGCGCTGGGGTTCCCCCTGGAGAAGGCCCTCAGACTCCTAGACGAGGACCAGGTCCTCGTGGTGATCGATCTCAAGCAGAGGGTGGGCGACTCACCCAACCACCTGAGGAGGGTTAAGGCTAGGATCATAGGTGAGGGGGGTAGAGCCCGTAGGACTATAGAGCAGATGACGGGGGTCGACATGGTGGTAGGGGACTACCATGTAGCGATCATAGGCGAGTACGAGAGGGCTATGGCTGCCAAGGAGGCCGTCGAGATGCTCATAGAGGGTAGGATGCACAGCACGGTCTACAGGCACCTAGACAGGTTGATGAGGGAGGTAAAGAGGAGGGAGCGCCTCCGCCTCTGGGGCCTGGGTGAGGGCGAGCTCTAGTCCTTGGGGTATGGGGCTAGTAGCCCCCTCTTCTCCAGGATCCTCATGAACTCCCTCATCCAGAGGGGTATATCGGGGGGGTATCTAGCGGTCACAAGGTTCCCATCGACAACCACCGGCTCGTCCACCCACTTGGCGCCAGCCGCCTCTAGGTCGTCCCTTATGCCCCAGTAGCTCGTGAGCCTCCTACCGGCGACCACGCGGGCAGTTATAAGCAGCTGGGGCCCGTGGCATATTGCAGCCACGGGTTTATCCTCCTCGAAGAAGTGCCGTACCACCTCGCCCGCGCGTGGGTGTACTCGAGCCCTCTCAGGCCCCCTCCCCCCGGGGAGTACTAGGGCGTCGAACTCCCTCGGGTCGACCTCGTCTAGGCTCGCGCCGGCCTCAACGCTATAGCCGTGCTTACCTGTCACCCTCCCCTTCTCGGGGGCGGCTATTACAACGTAGAAGCCAGCCTCCAGGAGGCGGTAGTAGGGGTAGAGCAACTCTATGTCCTCGAACCCCTCCCCCGTGATAATCAACGCCTTAGGCATAGCACCCCACCGCCAACCCTAGAAGAGGGCCTCCAGCTTTTCAGTCTTACACCCTCGGGAGGAGGAAGCCCTCCAAGATGTGCGACCAGGCGTTGCCCCGGCTATGCCTAGGGTTAATACCCGGCTCTAGGCCGTGTGCGGGGGGCTATCGGGGAGTGCCTGGGGAAGCTGTCGTACTAGACGGTGTCTGGAAAGTCTACCCGGGGGGAGTGACCGCGCTGAGGGGGCTTAGTATGCGCGTCAACTTCGGGGAGGTGGTCGCGCTCGCGGGCCCGAATGGCGCGGGTAAGACTACCGCTATGAGGATCATCGCCGGGCTACTCACCCCAACGAGGGGGGTGGTGAGCGTTGCAGGCGCTAACCCCCGGGCGGCCGGCGTGGGGCTTAGGAGGATCCTCGGCTACCTACCCGAGGACGCGGGCGTCTACAGGAGGATGAGGGGGATAGAGTACCTCCGCTTCACCGCGAGCCTCTACACCGGCGACCCCCGGGAGAGGGAGGAGATGATTAGGAGGGCAGTTGAGATATCGGGCCTCGGATGGGAGGACCTCAACAGGCCTATGGGGGAGTATAGTAAGGGTATGAAGAGGAGGATCCTGGTCGCAAGGGTCCTCATGACTAACCCTAGGATAGTGTTGATGGACGAGCCCACCGCGGGCGTGGACGTGGAGCACGCTGTGGCCATACGCGGCCTCCTACGCCGGTGGGCCCATGAGCGTGGAGCCGCCGTCCTCTTCTCCAGCCACAACCTCATGGAGGTGGATGTGGTCGCCGATAGGGTCTATATCGTGAGTGGGGGCAGGGTGATCGCTGAGGGGAGGCCCCAGGATCTCAAGGAGGAGTTCAAGGCCGAGACCCTCGAGGAGGTCTACCTCAAAGCAATTAAATCCCCCGCCCCGGGGGGCGTCGTCAATGCCGGGTAGGGTGGCGGCGCTAGCCTCGAAGGAGGTTCGAGAGCTCCTCCGCGAGAGGCTTGTCCTCGTCGGGATGGTTATAATGCCGGCCCTAATAATGATACTCCTCGGCGGGCTCGAGGGCGCCGCCATTCACAAGACCGTAGAGGAGACCGGCAGGCCCCTCCACGTAGCCATAGTCTTCAAGGGCGCCCCCACCCGGGAGGATCTAGCCCTAGCCTCACTCATAGCAAAGGCCACGGGCTTCCAGCTAGCAGGGATCCTCCAGGGGAGCCCCCTGCAGCTCCTCTCGAAGGGCTTCGACGGAGTCATAGTCCTGGAGCCCGGCGCGGCCTCTAACATCTCCCAGGGCCTGCCCGTCTCAGCTTCCATCTACGTCTCCACGGGATCCCTCGGGCCCTCAGCCACTAGCCTCTACCGGAGGGTTGAGGGGGCCCTCTCCAGGGCCCTCCAGGGCGTCGTAGCGGCTAGGGTTAGAGCGGTGCTGCCACACGCTACCCCGGGGTTCCTCTCGAACCCCGTCAGGGCTGAGGGGGTGATAGTCTCGTGGGGCAGGGAGATACCAGTGGAGAAGTACGCGGGCTACCTCCTCTCCCTCTACGCCGCCCCCCTAGCCCTGTTGATCCTGATAACCTCGGCGACGCAGGTGGGGGCGATAAGCATAGGGCTGGAGAGGGAGGCTAGAACCCTCGAGATGCTTCTAGCCTCCCCGGTGACATCCAGTGAAATAGTGGTCTCGAAGATCCTCGGCGTGTCGGCGATCACACTCCTCGGAGCCGCCAGCTTCGGCGTCGGCTTAGCGGTCTACTACAAGCTAGCAGTTAGGGCCCTCGGGGGGCTAGGGTTGAGCATAGGCGTCGGCCTCACGGCCCCGCATGTGGCAGTAGCGGCTATCGTCGTGGCCGCGAGCCTCTATGTCGCAGCCCTGCTCGGCCTCGTGCTAGGCCTTGGAGCCGAGGACGTCCGAGGCGCTCAGATGGTGGCGAATTACCTCGGCTTCCTACTCCTAGCACCCTACATACTCGTGTTCCTGGGGCTCCCCCTACTGCCCAGCGGGCCCTCCACCGCCCTGCTCCTGGATCCCCTCTACCCCCCGCTACCAGCGGTTGTGGGGGTCTACCTCTCCAGGCCCCAACTACTCTTTGAGGCGCTAGCAGCCGAGGCGGCCCACATAGTCGCCTGGACTCTAGTAGCAGTGAAGCTCCTCGAGCCAGAAAGGCTTGTAGCCGGTATCCGCCTAGGCTTCCTCCTCCGGGGGAGGCGCACCTAAAAGGATCTGGGCTAGCATAACCCGGCCCCGGGGTGCCCGTGGAGTGGCTCCCATAGTGCCGCAGCACATTAAGGCGGGGCCCGGCGACGTTGCTGAGAGGGTAGTAGTTGTCGGGGACCCCGCCCGCGCTAGGATGATCGCTGGAATGCTCGACAACGCTAGACTCGTAAATGAGAATAGGGGGCTCCTAGTCTACACGGGCTCCTACAGGGGAGTTAATGTGAGCGTTGCAGTCCACGGGATCGGAGCGCCCAGTGCAGCAATTGTATTCGAGGAGTTGGCGGCGCTGGGCGCGAAGTACATGGTAAGGCTGGGCACCTGCGGGGGCCTCGTTGAGGACCTGGACATAGGCGATTTCGTCGTGGCCTCTGGGGCCGCCTACAACCCTGGAGGCCTCATGGCGCAGTACTTCGGAGGTATATGCCCCGCCGCGAGCCCCGATCCAGGGCTCACACTCGCCCTCTACAGGGAGGCATCGAGGAGGGGGCGGGCGATACTAGCTCCAGTCTACAGTAGCGACGCATTCTACGCAGAGGATCCGGAGCTCGCGAGGAGGCTCTCGAGGCTGGGCTACAAGGCGATCGAGATGGAGGTGGCAGCGCTCTACTCGATATCTCACATGAGGGGCTTCAAGGCCTCGGCGCTTCTGGTAGTCTCCGATAACCTGGTCGTGCCAGGCAAGGAGAGGCTCAGGGGCCACGAGGAGCTCAGGGCTTACCTGGAGAGGGCGGCTGAGGCCGTGCTTGAGGCCCTCTCAAGCGTTAGTGGGGCGTCACCCTAGGCAGTGGGCGTCGCTACCCCTGGAACCATGCAATGGGATACAGTATGCGGCCCCTAGAGGGCCTTGTTTATTGCATCGGAACCACTAGGCTGATATACCCTGGCACCTCGAACACCAAGACATGGAGGCCCCCAGGGAGGGTGCGGGGTTAGTGGCTCGGGATACTGGTGGAGGCCCCCTCCGAAGACTGGAGCGTAAGTCTACCACTGAGACGCTCTGGCTCTATGTGATAGCAGCCCTACTACTCGAGGGCCCCACCTACGCATATAACGTGAGGAAACTCATATCAAAGCACTTCGGCTTCAAGCCCTCCACGATGACCCTCTACACTGTAATCTACAGGCTGGAGAGGGAGGGCTTCCTCAAGCGTAGGGATAACCTATACGAGGTAACGGAGAAGGGCCTAGACGCCCTAGAGGAGGGTGTAGAGCTACTGGAGGATAAGGTTCAGAAGCTCCGCAGAGCCCTAGCCAAGGCTAGATCCCAAGGATCCCAGTAGCTCCCCGGGGCTCCATGGGATGTTGACGCTTTGGGGGCAAGGGTTCCTATGAAGTGCGTGGCCGCAGTGGATGTCGGTGCTTCCAAGATTAGAGTAGCCCTCTTCGACGGCTCCAGGATGCTTAGGAGGCTAGAGTCCAGCTTCCCCTCCGAGGGAGGGGCCGGGGCCCCCGCGGCCACGATAGTTAGGATGGCTAGAACCCTCCTCGGAGAGGGGGGTTGCAGCTACCTGGAGGGGGTTGGAGTAGCCTCGATAGGCCCCCTGGATCCCCGTGGGGGCGAGGTGAGGGGCGCCCCAAACGCTCCCATCAAGGACTTCCCCCTTAGGAGGCCCCTAGAGGAGGCCTTCGGTGTCCCCGTTATAGTAGCTAATGACTGTAACGCTGGCGCCTGGGCGGAGTACGTGTGGGGTAAGGGCTCGGACTCTAGGAGCATGGCCTACATAGCCGTGGGGACGGGCATTGGGGGAGGCGTTGTTATAGGGGGCAAGCTACTCGTGGGCCCACGAGGCCTGGCGGCGGAGGTAGGCCATATAGTAGTCGACGTCGACTCGGTCCTACGATGCGGATGCGGCGCCCGAGGCCACTGGGAGGCCCTGGCAGGCGGGGCAGCAGTCCCGAGGCTAGCGAGGATCGCCGCCTCCCGCTGGGAGGGGCCGCGCACGGAGGCCTACACCGAGGCTCTCGAGGGGGGGTTAACACCCGAGCGCCTCTACAGCGCCGCCCGGGAAGGCGATGCCTTCGCCCTCCACCTAGTGGATACACTCGCCAGGATACACGCTGCAGGCATTGCAAGCGTGGCGGCAGTGTATGACGCGGAGAGGGTCTTCCTAGGGGGCGGCGCCCTTCTGGGAGGCTGGGAT
>JALSQM010000006.1 GCA_026985385.1 Acidilobaceae archaeon
CGTTGAAGGGCCCAGCTCGCCTCTCGTGGCTGCCCCAGTATGCGAGCCTCACCCTCCTCGCGGCCTCGGCTGCGGGGAAGGAGTATGACTCGTAGGTGCACGCACCCCCAGAGCCCCCCGCCTTCCCCGGCGCTGCTGGCGGGAGTACCGCTAGGAGGTCGTCTCCCCCAGCGTAGATCAGCGCCCCTCCAGCCTCCTCTATCACCTCCCTATCCAGGGCGGCCTGGAGCGCTAGGGCCCTGGAGACGGAGTAGTGGTAGCTCGGGGTCACTATGAGTGTCGGGGGTCTAACCCTCAGCTTCTCCTTGCTATCGCACTTCCTCCTACAGTGGGGCCACCCCTTGGAGAGCACTTTAAGACTGTAGTTGTGGAGGCTCTCTAGGGCCGCCTTGTAGAGCCTCTTATAGGTGTCGAGTAGCTTCTCTTCAAGCTGGGCCTTGAGGCTGCTGCTAATATAGTCGTCGACCCCCGCGAGTAGTTTCCCGCTGAGAACACCGGAGCCCATGTAGTCCCCGTCCACAGCTAGGATGGCCACCTTACTCCTAACCCTGGAGGCTGCCTCCACGAGTCTAGAGATCTTTTTGAGGCCGAGTCTCTCCAGGTCGGCTCGGGTTCTCCTGTGGAGGGCCTCGTCATGCATTAGCTCTACAGCTATAAGCTTGAGGGCCTCTCTAGGGGAGCCCCCGGCAGCCCTATACGCAATGCTACGCAGGGTGGGTGGGAGCTTCTCTATTACATCCCAGAGGTTGGGGGTGCTAGCTTCTATCTCCGACACCGTCTTCTCCAAGAGCGGCTCGCATAGCGTGTACCTAGACGTGTACACGTCTATCGTTGGGAACAGGATCCTCTCCGCAGCCCCAGCCGGGATCTTGACACCGAGGAGCTCCTGGGCGAGGCCATCCCTGAGGAGGAGCGTGCGCAACATCCTCTTCGCGAGACAGTAGGGGCAGAGCCTATCCTCCCCCACGTCGCCTAGGATGCTCTTAGCCTCCTCGACCTCCCCGCCAGCCTCTACCTGGCCCCTTATGCACTCTGCGATCTCCTCTAGTAGCTTTGAGCCATCAATTATAGCCGGCGCTTTGCCGCATACAATACACGCCCCGGGAGAGCCGTTGGAGACCCTATAGGCCTCCTTGGCGTACTCCATGTAGGCGCTGCCCAACCGCCTCCCGGGAGCCTTGACCTCGACCTCCTCCGCCGCCAGCAACGTTAAGGCTATATGATAGTAGAGGCTGCCAGCTATGTCGTCCACCTTAACGTTCCTCACGCCAGTTTTCTTGATTACCTCACCGGCTATCCCCACCGCATCCCTGTATGCATCCTCTACTCTAACCTTGTATATCCTCATCGCCAGGGGGGGCTCTAGCCTCTCGGCGTGATCCAGGAGCCCGACGATGAGGCCAGCCTCGCGGGGGTCGATGCCGCACCTTTCGAGGAGTACCTGTAGCATCCTAAGCCTTCTAAGGGCCTTGCCTAGGATGAGCCTCCAAGCCGCTTGAACCTCACCAGGAACCCTCTCCAAGTCATCGCTGGCGTATGGTGGTAGCGCTATCGTGAGCCTCGTGGGTGTAGTGGGGTCTATGGGCCACCCGTGAGGGATCCCGAGGAGCTTCTGGAGACTAACCCTAACGACAGCGTCTCCCTGGCCCAAGCCCTCGGCGGGTGTTGCTATCAAGCGTACCTCGAAGTCCCCACCATCAGGGGATACCCTTGAGAGTATCAGCCTCGTAGCGGCTAGGGGATTGAGGCGCAGCGGCGGCGAGACCATGACCCCGGGGCCGTAGAGGTCGACGAGCCTCTCTACAGCCTTCCAGGCGAGGAGGCTCGCTAGCCAGCTTGCAGCCCAGAGGTCCTTGAGGGCCCTGGACTCCTCTATCCAGCCCTGAACACTAGCTAGATCTACTACAGCAAGTATCCCCCGCGGGTCGGTCTTGCTCCCACTCTGGCACCAGAGGAGCGCGGTGAGGGCCGCGTTGACGTGGTCGAACACCGTGTGCGTCGGTATCCTCGTGTCGGCTGAGGGCACGTACTCGGGCCCCACGGAAGCGTACCAGATGGGCTCGAGCAGGAGGAAGGCCGAGTCCCTCAGGAGTTTCTCAAGGCACGGCCTACCACAGTCGGGGGAGGCCTCCCTCGCCCTCTTAAGGATCCCGGCTATTATTGATGCATAGTTATATATGAAGGCGGCCACCTTGCTCGCCGGTATCTCGGTCTTGGTGTCGAGGGGCTTCTTCGAAACCCACCCTACGAGGCCGCGGGGCTCGAATGGGTTGACTACGGCTAGCTCCGTGGCCTTCTCGGCCTCCCCCATCACCGCTGAGAGGAGGCTCCTATCAGCGGCGCTCGCTAGGTGGTCTGAGCACCTTATCTTCTCGTCTCCGCGAGCCATAGACTCGCCGGCCTTCTTGATGGTTTCGGCTATGTCGTGCATGTCATCATCGAGTAGGGCCCAGAGGAGGGCTGGCATTAGTAGGGCCTGGATCTCGTGCTTCCTGGCACTCCTACCCTTAGCTATCTTCTTGAGCTCGTCGAACATATAGCGGAGCTTCTCGGCTATCCTCCCACCCGCCTCCCTCGAGGGCAGCCCCTTAGCCCCGCTCTTGAGGAGTTGCTCGAGGGCACGCGCTATTCTCTCGTGGTACTCACCCTCACCACCGCTTATGGCAGTCTTCCTCACACCGACCTCAGCCGCTATCCCCCAAGGCTTCCAGGGGGGGTCATGCCAGAGGACTGCAAGGGTTAAACTCACGCTAATCCGGGGACTCTCACCACTTAGACTCAAGGCGTATCACCCCTGGAGCATTTTAATCTAACAATACTCTCCATGAGACGGCTTCTCTCCTCCTCATCCAGGAGCCTAGCCACGTTGTAGCCCTTAGAGCTCCTGGCGGCGAACCCCGCGAGGAGGGCCGATAGTAGGAGCGTCTGCGCCAGCTGGAGGGGCCCCCCGCGGGCGGCCTCCTCCAGGGTCTTGACCACGCTCTCCGCAACTTTACCCTTAAGGGACTCTAGCTCCTCGGCGATCCTCGGGGTCCGGCGGGGTGCTAGCGCGAGGACGGTGGAGAAGACGGTCTCGGGGGCTATGGAGACGTGTACCACGGGCCTCGGCATGGCCTCGTATTCGGCCTCAACGGGTCTCCCCCCACTATAGTAGTGTGGGGTGATTACGTCGGGCGCGTAGACCAGGCAGGCCTCCCCCCTCAGGCACCCTACTGGGTAGGCTTCAGTGAAGATCACAGCCCCCGCCGATGCCTTGGAGCCGAAGAGATCGCTGCAGAGCTCCTCGCCAGGCTCCCCGAGGAGGTCCTCGCAGGCAGCCCTGGCGGCCCCCTTCAGTGTGCTGGCCGGATAGTAGGGTAGGCCTAGGAGTGGATCTATGAAGAGGCCTACCTCGAACACGGGCTTGAGGGTACCGCCTCCAACCCCCGTGAGGCCCCTGGATAGGAGTAGGAAGTCCACCCTGAGGGCCGAGTACCCGGCCTCTCTGAGTGTGTTGAACCTCTCCTCTACCAGCTTATTTGCAAATCCTAGCGACGACTTGATGGCATCGGCGAACTCCTCGTTGGTTATGAGCCACTCTATGAAGCCCCTCTTCAAGGATCCATCCTCATCCTGGAAGCCTCTATCAGCTAAGCTCTCGTAGTGCTTCTTAATCTTCCAGGAGAGGAGGGATCCCGCGAGGACGCCTCCGCCAGCCAAGGCCCTCACCCCTAGGAGAGGAGTTTGTCTAGGAAATTGAGGGCTTCCCGGTAAGCCCTTTCGACGAGGACGCGGGCGCTCGACGCCCTCGGAACCCCTGGTGGCGCTGCTCCTCCACGCGGGTGGGTGCGTCTACCTGGAGAGGCGATACCGGCTACAGCGTCGTTCACGTATACCCGCCCCTTGCAGGTATACGAGACCCTCCCAACCCCCTTACCCGCTATGTCCTCGACCTTGGCGAGGCGGACCCCGTCTATGAAGCGGGTCTTCCCCTTAACGGTCGTAGCCAGCCCTCCCGCGTGGTAGAGACGCGGCACCAGCTCCGCTATATCGTGGGGGTAGATGGGTATCAGGGCTATGTAGCGGCCCTCCACGTCTAGGGGTATCAGCTTGAGGGGGCTCTCCCTCCTCCCCTCTGTGAAGAGTATGCCGTCCTCTCTTACAACCTTGTAGATCCCATCGCTAGCCTCTCCTAATCGAATCCCGCCCTCGCTGCTCTCGATTAGGTAGCCGGTGGGGGGCTCCTCGGCGCTGCCGAAGCAGGGTACGGGCCTGCCTACCTTCTGCCTCCTGGGCAGCCCGAGTATCCAGGTGTGATAGGCTCCACCGCCGGCTCGGCCTTCCCCGTTCCTGATCTTCCATGAGAGCTTTAGCGTCGCGAGGCCTATGACCTCGAGGGCCTCGTGGATCCCCCGCAGCTTTGAGGGGGGTATCCCCTTCGAGTTCTTCGGCAGCTTCCTCCATATAGTCCCCTCCAGCCACTTAACCTTGCCCTGATAGCTGTATACCCTCACGTTACCAACGTCTATAGTGCCCGCCCTCAGGGAGCCAGAGCCTCTCCTCGCCTTCCAGTCGCTCCTCACCGAGCAGTCGAGCAGCTGCTCGAGCCCCTCAACAGCCTGTCTCAGCGTTGCTAGGGCCTCTTTAACGCTCCCAGGCTTGTCGAGTACTTGGAGTCCGGCTAGTAGGGGGCCGGCCTTAGGGGGTGCTTTGAGGGCTTTAACGCGGAAGAGGCCGAAGCCCCTGCTAGCGCCCTGGCCTATGCCTAGGATTCTTAGGGTAAATGCCGTAGAAGCGGCTACAAGTCCGTCGAGGCAATCGTAGCCTACCAGCCAGGGGGCCCTCTCGCTGCCCGGGTGCCTCCCGAGCCTCCTCAGTATTTTCACCCTGATCCTCAAGGCCCCGGGGCTTAGGGGCCTCCTCCTCTCCGCCTCCTCGCCCCCCACCCCCATGGTTGCTAGTGTGTACCTGGACAGCCTCACCTCCTCGCCGATGGCTTTGTCGGGCCTCGGGTCTAGATACTCTACTATGGCCTGGATGGTGTAGAGCGCCCTCCAGGCCGGGCTAGCCGAGCCGTAGGCTAGTTGCACGGTGCCTAGGCAGCTCTTGTCGCTCTCTCTACAGGGCCACCTCTCGGCCTCCCTATGGGTTGAGGCGTACCCCCTCGACATCACTAGTGTCCTGAGGAGCCACCTAGACTTCCCTATGACGGCCTTAACGGGGTCCCCGAGAACGGCGAGCCTCCCTCCCTCCAAGACTTCAGTCACGCGGCCTAGGGCATCGCCTAGCATGAGGGGAGTGTAGTTCTCGGCTAGCAGCTCGGCAACCGCTGCTCTGGGGACTAGGGTCATGGCTGCTCCTCCCTCACGAGTGCGTCGACGAGCCTCTTGAGCTCGAGGAGGTAGGGCGCTAGCAGCGCCTCGGCCTCGGCGGAGTGGGGCAGGCTCTCCACGAGTGTCTTCACGGTTGCCGCGAGGCGGGGTAGAACCCCCTCTCCCCCGGGGGCTAGTAGGCCCTGCGCGTCAAGGTAGCTCGTTATTAGGGCAAGTGCTATAGTGTAGCCTCCCCCCTCAGCTGATAGCTCGTCCTTGAGAGCCTCGGCTAGCTTTTCGCCTCTCTCCTGCCTCAGGCGTTGGAGCAGCCCCTC
>JALSQM010000007.1 GCA_026985385.1 Acidilobaceae archaeon
ACCCGTGACGACTTCCACCCTCCCTACCTCCGCCACGTAGATTGTAGGCCACTAACTAGTTGCCGTTTTTAGCTATATGCCAATCGCCGCAGGGACAACTACTACACGAGGACGCGACGCTGAGAATAGAGTAGAGATAAGAGCTAAACCTAACAGTAGAACTATTGGTTAAGTGGTGATGGTGATTGTCACAGGATTTTTATGAAGACATGGGTAGGGAGACCTCCAGCCTTCATTCAACCCTGCTCCTCCCCTTCAGGATTCTCTCGGGGCTTGGCCTGAGAGTCTTACATTATAGGTGCCCGGGGCATCATGGTTCACGAGGTGCACCTAGGCAGGGAGACCCGGGACTGGGACGTGGCCATTGATAAGCCGTTCACGCCCGAGCTACGAGATATGCTGACCAGAGAGCTGCGTTCCAGGGGGGTTCAAGGTGCAGTGGAGGAAGTGGGGTCTCCTGGTCGAGGACGATATACACGTGGTCATAAACTATGCCCCGCTAACGCTGGACGAAGAGTTCGTGAGGAGGAGTAGGGTGCTCGGAGAGAACATTCTCCTCCCAAGCCTGGAGGACATAGCGGTCTTGAAGCTCATGTCCGGCGAGAGGAAAGACTATGAAGACCTTAAGAGGATACTCCACCAGGAATGGCACAGGCTAGACAAGGAGTACCTCTAGAGGAGGGTACAGCAGGCGGGGTTAGAGAGGGAGCTAAGGAAGGTACTACGGAGGCTGGGCATAGGGGGGTGAGACATGTGCGCTCTAGAAGCCCACCTAGGATGATTGTGCTGGCCAGGGGCCTGGCCATGCCGGACTACATGGGCTTCCTCCTGGAGCTGTGCGAGCCGGTGGGCCGCACTAGGGAGGCCGTGGAGGCCGGGGACCTCCTCAGGATAGACTACCACTCGCCATACCTACAGCTGGTGTGCCAGGATGTGGAGAGGGTAGTCGAGGAGGCCCGGAAGAGGAAGCTAAGAGTCTACAAGGGCAAGAAACACGTGACCATAACAGACGGAATATACAGGGCGAGAATAATTATAATTAGTGGTTGAAAAAAGCTCTAGTGTGATGTGATGTGCAAGTTTATTGAGCTTGTAAGGCTTCTAGCGTATAGTGGTAGGTAGAGTCCACCCGTGATTATTGATGCTATTAGGCCGCCTACCCCTGGGGCGTTGGCTGGGACTGGGTCTAGGCCGAGGAGCCTCCTTACCCTATTCTCCATCTCTGCGTGATTCTTCAGGGTTCTCGCAGTGGTGTACACGAAGATAGACCCCATTAGCACGCCTATCACCAGCATTATTAGGCCGAGCAGTATGAGGGCAAAGAGCGATATTATTGCGCCCGCGGTTCTCGCAGTAATGTTTGCGACCAATGTTGAGGGTGCGTCGAATATACAATACAACCATTCCTATATACTAGTATGTATGGCGGCTGTGCCGCTTTCTCCACACCCTTCAGCGTGCTCTCCATGAAAACGCCGGTGACATCGACTCCAGCCGCTCTAAACGCCCTGGTTATGAAGCCTCTCTCCTTAGCTTCCATTTCACTAGCTAGTCTTAAAGCCTCACCGTTACCCTTCTCTGATACCAGGACTGTATGCAGGCTTATGCTCCTCAGCATGTGGGCGGCTAGGCGCAGCCTCTCAACCTTCAACGCGTTGGATAAGGCGTAGAACCCTATGAAGCCAAGTATCCCACCTATAACCCATGCTCCCAGCACTACCCCCCACGGGTTGCCCGGGGCCACATTATAGTAGATGATGCTCCCGATGATTACTGCAACACCAACAAATAGTAGCCAGGCACTGCCGGATAATCCTGAGCTGTAGAGCTCTAGTCTTGAGGGCTTGGAGAGTATAGAGAGTACATCCTCCCCCCGAGGCCATCCCCTGCCACCTCAGCCTCTGATGGGTACGTCGAACTCTATTACATGTCCTGATAGGCTCTTGGCGATGGCGTGCAGTTTTACTGGCTTCTCGCCTGGCTGGAGGCCGTAGAGCAGTATCTGCTCGGTTGACGCGCCCGGCGTGAGTTGCGGTATCGTTCCGGCTATTACGGCCTGCATCATATCCTTTGGATACTCTTTCGCCTGCTCGAGCAGAGTCTTCTGCTCCTCTGTAGCAATACCGGGTGATGTAACAATCGCCTCTATGCCCATCTCTCCCTGGAGGAGCCCGAGCTGCCTACCCTTAGAAGTTACTAGCACGATGCCCAGAGCATAGGGCTCTGAGCCCGTGTTGGATACCCTAATCCTTAGCAAGCATCCCTCCAGGCCATCCTTGACGTGGAAGATGGCGTACGTTGATACGCCACCGGCCTCAGCAACCTTGTATTTAACGGCGGTCACGCCCTTCTCCACAGACAATACCCTGACCCTTATAGGCCCAGAACCCCCCGGAGCCGCTGGAAGAACCAGCGGAGGACCTGATTCCACCCTTTGCTAAGAATACATAGCATAGTATGCTATACCAACCACGATCAAGGCAGCAACCACTACACCGATAAGAAGAGCCCTACAAGACGCCAAAGCGCCCCACCGCGAGTAACTATAGTACGAGGAGAAAAAGGATAACCGTTCCGCGCCCGGCCCTGCCCCGCCCGGCCCGTGCAAGGGCTGAGCGTTGATGGTGTTCCGGGCGGCGGCTCTCAGGGGTATGAGGGAATTGATTGGCTAGACTGTATGCTGCGGGGGATTTCATGGCGGAATCCCGGTAGAAGTCTGCCGGCTTCTGTGGGGGAAGCCCGCCCGGCTTCCACAGGGTTTCCGCGATGGTTTCCCCTCCAGGCTCTATCATTGTTTTTAACTACTTGGCGGCGATGGTGCCCGCCTGCCTCCGCCTGTCGCACATAATTATGGCTGTAGTTAACAGTTAACTATGGGGATACCCTTGCCGGGGGCTGGGCTCGGATTGACGCTGGTCATCAAGACGGTTAAGGGCAGGAAGTATGTTTACGAGCAGTTCCGGCGGGGCGGCAGGGTCTACACCCAGTACATTGGGCCGTTGGAGGAGATGGTGCGCATCTGGCAGCTCTACAAGTCCCTGGGTAAGGTGGAGAAGTTGTCGAAGCGCGACCTCCGCCGGCTAGCGAGACTTGTCGTGGAGGAGTACAGTAGGGCAATCGAGAAGCTATGCAGTGTAGTTAACTCGAAGGAGCAGAGGCGGGAGGCGATGGAGGAGTGGTGGGCCCGCGGGGATTTGAACCCCGGACCTCCGCCGTGTCAGGGCGGCGTCCTAACCAGGCTAGACGACGGGCCCTCCCCCTTAACAGGGCTCTCTAGAGGTAGGGCTTTAAATCTTGTCGCGGATAAGCGTGCTACTTGAATGGAGCTGGTGAGTTGGTGTTGGCCCTCTCCTTGCATTCCTCGCTAGTATTCGGGCCCGTGGTGTCGAGGAGGCTTGGCGTCTCGCTGGGGATAAATAATGTTCCATACAAGACTTGTAGCTACTCGTGCGTATACTGCCAGCTAGGTAGAACGTTAAACCTAACCGTAACGAGGAAGCCATATACCGACCCCGGAATCCTAGTTGACGAGGTGGCCCGTGCTTTAGAGGGAGCCGATAGGAAGGTGGATTTCGTCACATTCGTACCCGATGGAGAACCAACACTCGACTCGAATATCGGCTCCTCTATTAGGCTCTTAAAGCTAGAGCTATGGGTCGATGTAGCGGTTTTGACCAACGCTTCACTACTCTGGATGCCCGAGGTTAGGGAGGACCTCTCAAACTCCGACTTGGTATCTGTTAAAGTGGATGCTGTTAGCGAGCGTGTCTGGCGTAGGGTGAACAGGCCCCATCCTAGTCTTAGCCTGGATAAGGTCTTGGACGGCATAAAGAAGTTCGTGAGAGACTACACGGGCGCTGTTATAACCGAGACGATGTTGGTAGAGGGAATAAACGATGGAGAGGACGAAATTAAGGGTATAGCCGACTTTATAGGGGAGCTATCCCCCATGAAGGCATACATAATGGTTCCCACGAGACCCCCCGCAGAGCCTTGGGCTAGGGGTGCTCCCCGCAATAAGCTGGAGCTACTGAGGGACGAATTGAGGTCTCGGGGAATCGCGGCCGAGATCCTGGATTACCATGAGCCCCCGCCTCGTGGTTACAGTGATTTACTCTCATTCGTGGCTAATACCATCCGAGTTCACCCCCTCAGGCTAGATTATGTAGAGCGTATGGCACGGGAAGCTAATGTGGAGCCCGCAACGGTCATAGAAGCCCTAAAGCAGGATCCCAGCGTAGAGATCGTCGAGTACATGGGGTACAAGTTCATAGTGTGGCGCCCCAAGCCCGGGAGGTCCGGATAGCTGCTTGCGGGGATAGGAATCAATACCTCCTCCCGCCTACTCTCCCTCGGGCCGCGGCCGCGGCTGGCGGCCGACGGGCCCGTTAAGGGCCTGAGGAAGCTCCGCCCTCCCCGCGGCAGCCGGGCCCCGCAAGGGGCGCGGGTGACACCCGCGGCTCCGGCACAGAAACGACACGGCCCCCTGCAATGTCGAGGAAGCGGTGAGGCCCCGCGGGCAACCGTGGGGCAGTAACCCGCGGAGGAAGCAGGGGGATGCGGTGAAACGGCCGTCCCCGGCGGAGCAAGGCTCCGGGGCGATGAGGGCCGCGCGAGGCCCCGGGGGCTGGGCCGCTGAGTCGAATGCCGCCGTAGTACAGAAGGCGGGCTATAGCCGCGGCCGCGGCTCCTCCATACTCTCAGTGCTTCTCGGAGGGGGTTGAGGAGGGCTTCCCTGATTTAGGGGGAGCTGGCTGCGGTCCGCATAGTGTACTGTATAGTATTTCGGTTTGAGCCCCTCTAGGATCACATTCCAGGCCTTCCAAGGGTCAGTGTGATCCCCACAAGTGTATACGTCAACGGTGGCGTAGCTGTATTCCGACCATGTGTGTAGGGCTATATGGCTCTCCAGTACCACGGCTATCACAGATACTCCTCCCTTCGGCCCGGGCACCCTCCAGCTGCGCATGTCAAGGAGGGTGGCCCCCGAGGCTTCCACGGCTCTCAGCACTAGGTCCCTTAGGTAAGCCTCGTTTTCCGCCAGGCTCTTCTCGATGCCATAGAGGTTCCCGTACACATGCCTTCCGATTACCCTTGACTCCGTCAACGCCCGGAGCCCCGGGAGCCCCCTCAGTGGAAGGGGAGGTTTTTAAGAGGGAGCCTGCAAGGCATTGAGGGTGAAAGGAGCTTGGCGTCATTCTCCCTCGTGGTTACCAGCGATAGAGTGTATAGGGGGGAGAAAGCCGATGAAGTGACACCCCTCGTCAAGCGTAGGCTCTCGGAGAGCGGCCACGCCTTGGCTTACTCGACTATAGTCCCGAACAACCCCGAAGCGATAAGGGGGGCCGTGGAGAACGCCTGCAGGCACTCCAGGATAGTCCTAGTGACTGGCGGAACAGGCCTCTCACCCAGAGATGTTAGTGTAGACGTGATAGAGTCCATAGCTACCAGGAGGGTTCCAGGATTCGGAGAAGCCCACAGGAGGATTAGCTGGGATCGCGTGGGTGAGAAGGCGATGCTTAGCAGGGCAAGTGCCTACGTTGTTGGCGACTGTTTTGTGGCGGTTTCACCGGGTAATCCCGACG
>JALSQM010000008.1 GCA_026985385.1 Acidilobaceae archaeon
AGCCGGGAAGCTGGGCGCCATCGAGGCAAGGTTCATTGATGGGACTCCCTTCTACAAGGAGTCGATAGACGCCATAAAGATCAGGCTCCTCAAGCACGGCTACCACCCTCATGCGAGGGAGGTGATGTACGATGGCAGGACCGGGGAGATGATAGAGAAGCCCATCACCATAGGCATAGTGTTCTATCAGAGGCTCTACCACATGGTCGCCGATAAGATCCACGCGCGCGCCACGGGCAAGGTACAGCTGCTCACCCGCCAGCCTACGGAGGGCCGCGCTAGGAGGGGAGGCCTCAGGTTCGGCGAGATGGAGCGGGACGCCCTTATAGGACACGGCGCGGCCATGCTCGTGAGGGATAGGCTGTTGGATAACAGCGACGCATACGTCATGTATGTCTGCCGCCAGTGCGGCCACATAGCCTGGTATAACCGCCACAAGGGGACCTTCGAGTGCCCGATACACGGGCCTGGAGCCGATGTAGTACCGGTGGTTGTACCGTACGCCTTCAAGCTCCTGCTCCAGGAGATCATGAGTATGGTTGTGAAGCCCGAGATAAGGGTGACCGATAAGATAAGGATAACGAACAAGATCGTCGGTGCCCCCCTCACGGCGGCTCTAGGGAGGATCCAAGCCCCCCAGGCCCCAAGTAATGGTAGTGGTGATTCAGGTGAGGGGGGTGACTCGAAGTGAGTGTGAAGCCCGGTTTCGTGGAGAGGTACATCATAGATAAGATAGTATTCGGCATACTCTCCCCCGCGGAGATCAGGGCTATGTCGAAGGTTACTGTGATAACGCCCGAGCTCTACGCGCCCGACGGCACGCCTATACAGGGGGGACTCAGGGATCCCGCCTTCGGGGCCATAGAGGGGGGCGAGCGCTGCCCCGTATGTGGGAACACCAGGCTCGAGTGCCCCGGCCACTTCGGTAGGATAGACCTCGCACGCCCAGTCGTGCACCCCGGCTTCGCGGAGAAGATAGCCTCCCTCCTACAGGCCACGTGTAGGGTCTGCGGTAGGGTAAGGATCCCCCCTGAGAGGGCCAAGTACCTCCTAGCAATACTTCGAAGGCTCAGGGAGAAGTGGCCTAAACTCGCTGAGAACCTGCTGAAGGAGATTGAGAAGGAGGCCTCCTCTAGGATGGAGTGCCCCTACTGTGGCGCGCGCCAGTACAGGATCAGGTTCACCAGGCCATACTACTTCTACGAGGAGAGGCCGGAGGGCTCTGTGAGGCTCACGCCCGTGGAGATAAGGGAGAGACTTGAGAGGATCCCGGATGAGGACGCCGAGCTACTCGGGGTTAACCCGAAGAGGGCGAGGCCCGAGTGGATGGTCCTAACAGTGCTGCCTGTGCCACCCGTCGCGGTGAGGCCCTCCATAGTCCTCGAGACCGCTCAGAGGGCCGAGGACGACCTTACACACGCGCTATCCGAGATCGTGAGGATTAATGAGAGGCTCAAGAAGAGCCTCGTGCAGAACAGCCCCGAGTCTATAATAGAGCAGCAGTGGGAGCTGCTCCAGAACGCTGTAGCGGCCTACATAGACAACGAGCTCCCCAACATGCTCCAGCTCGTGCATAAGAGGAGGAGGCCCCTCAAGACGCTGGCTCAGAGGCTTAGGGGCAAGGAGGGGAGGTTCAGGGGCAACCTCTCGGGTAAGAGGGTCAACTTCTCAGCTAGAACCGTGATCTCGCCTGACCCCTACATAAGCATTAACGAAGTCGGGGTTCCCTACGAGGTCGCTATGACGCTTACCGTGCCCATGATGGTGACCCCGGAGAACATAGAGCTGGCTAGGAAGTTCGTGTTGAACGGCCCCTACAAGTGGCCTGGTGCCGTGCATGTCTACAAGGCTAGGGAGGGGATAAAGCTCGACCTCAGATTCCGCCAGAACCTCAAGCAGGTCGCCGAGAGCCTCGAGCCGGGTGACATTGTTGAGAGGCACCTAATGGATGGTGATATAGTCCTCTTCAACAGGCAGCCCAGCCTCCATAGGATGTCGATACTAGGCCACATAGTGAGGGTGATGCCGGGTAAGACCTTCCGCCTAAACCTACTTGTCTGTCCGCCCTACAACGCGGACTTCGATGGAGACGAGATGAACCTCCACGTGCCGCAGAGCCCCGAGGCCATGGCTGAGGCCCGCGAGCTCCTGCTCGTTGAGAGGCACATACTGACGCCCCGCTACGGCGGCCCCATCATAGGCGGGAGGCAGGACTACGTTAGCGGCGCCTACCTACTAACAGTGAAGACGAGGTACTTCACGAAGGAGGAGGTAGCCAGGCTCCTCGCCATAGCCGGCTACAAGGGCGAGCTACCCGAGCCGGCGATACTGAAGCCCGGCCCCTACTGGACCGGCAAGCAGCTCGTGAGCCTGTTCCTGCCGGAGGACTTCCACTTCGAAGGCAAGGCTAAGATAAACGCTGGAGAGCTGTCCTGCGATAGTGTAGAGTGCTTCCACGACTCCTACGTTGTTGTGAGGTTCGGTAGGCTACTCGAGGGTGTCCTGGATAAGAAGGGTATTGGAGCCGAGGAGCCCGGTAACATACTACACATGCTAGCGCTAGAGTATGGCCATGAGAGGGCTAGGGACTTCCTTGACAGGGTCTTCCGCATGTTCATAAGGATGCTGGAGTTGCGGGGCCTCTCCATATCACTCGGCGACCTCGAGATACCCGAGGAGGCTAAGGAGAAGATCCGCAGGATACTCGACGAGGCGAGGGATAAGGTGCTGGAGCTCATAGACCAGTATAGGCGCGGAGTCCTCGAGCCCATACCTGGCAGGAGCCTCGAGGAGAGCCTGGAGCTGAAGATTATTGAGGTCCTCAGCAACGCCAGGGATGAGGCAGGCCGTGTGGCCATATCCTATCTAGACCCCTTCAACGACGTCTTCATAATGGCGAGAACCGGGGCGAGGGGGAGCGACGTGAACATAACACAGATGGCCTCCTCCCTAGGCCAGCAGACTGTGAGGGGTAAGAGGATATCCAGGGGCTTCAGGTCTAGGACGCTACCACACTTCAAGCCGGGAGACCTCAGCCCCGAGGCGAGGGGCTTCGTCAGGGGCAACTTCCGCGACGGCCTCAGACCCACCGAGGTCTTCTTCCACGCCGCAGGCGGCCGCGAAGGCCTCGTTGATACCGCTGTGAAGACTAGTCAGAGCGGGTACATGCAGAGAAGGCTCATAAACGCCCTCCAGGACCTGGTGGTGGCGAATGACGGTACTGTAAGGGATGCGTATGGGAACATAATACAGTTCAAATATGGCGAGGACGGAGTGGATCCCATGCTGACCTACCATGGCAAACCCGTCGACATAGATAGGGCGATAGCCTATGTTAGATACTCAAAGCAGGCCGGGCAGCCTGTATCGGGGGGTGAGTGAGTGTGAGCCTTAAGAAGAAGCTTGAGTGGGCCAAGCAGATCCTGCCTCCATCCATTTACGAGGAGCTAGTTGAGAAGCTCGATGCAGCGAGGGATTTAAAGGCGAAGGACAAGGAGAGGGTAGTCGACATAGTGGTGAGGGACTACCTAGCCCACATGGTTCAGCCTGGAGAGCCCGTTGGGACGGTGGCGGCGCAGTCTATAGGGGAGCCTGGGACTCAGATGACCCTGAGAACCTTCCACTACGCCGGTATGATGGAGTTCGACGTTACACTAGGCCTCCCGAGGCTCATAGAGATACTGGATGCGAGGCGGGAGCCGTCGACTCCGATAATGGAGATCCCGTTGGCCGAGGAGTATAAGAGGGATAAGGAGAAGGCTAAGGAGATAGCTAGGAGGATAGAGTACACCACGCTGGAGAAGGTGATAAGTGTCATAGACTACACCATAGGTGATAACGTCTTCCTAATAAGGCTGGACCCCGAGATGCTGGAGGATAAGGGTGTCACCGTCGAGGCCGTGGTGAGCGTGCTCGAGAAGGCTAAGTTAGGCGAAGTCCGCGTTAGCGAGGAGGATCCCTACACGATAGAGCTGGTCGTTAGCGAGAAGATCCTACCGGAGGAGCAGCTCTTCGATGTGAAGAAGTACAACGACATAGTAGCGAAGATAAAGAAGCTCTACGTGAAGGGTGTTAAGAACATCAATAGAGCCACTGTGAGGTGCGAGGAGGAGTCGGGGGAGTGCATGATATACACTGACGGCAGCAAGTTAACGGAGATACTAAAGATAAGGGGGGTGGACCGCACGAGGGTGAGGACTAACAATATACACGAGATAGCCGAGGTCCTAGGGATAGAGGCTGCCAGAAACGCTATAGTAGATGAGATACTGAAAGTGCTCCAGGACAGTGGTTTGGACGTAGATGTAAGGCACATAATGCTCGTAGCCGATGTCATGACGTGGACGGGAGCCGTCAGGCAGATAGGAAGACTCGGCGTCGTCGGCGATAAGAGGAGCGTACTCGCCAGGGCCGCCTACGAGGTCACTACCAAGCATATATTCAACGCCGCCATTAGGGGTGAGGTAGAGGAGCTGCTAGGCGTGACAGAAACTATTATAGCGGGCCTCGTGCCACCCGTTGGCACAAGCACGGTGCTCGTGGGCGCGCCCGCCCCGAGAGCCGGGGGTGCTAGGCGGTGAGTGCTACCAGTGTAACGAGGGAGCTAAAGAACCTCGTGAAGACTGGAGTCTACGTCCTGGGTGCTAGGCAGTCTATAAGGGCGGTGGCGCACGGTAAGGCGAAGCTACTCATCATAGCCAGGAACGCTAGGCCGGATCTGAGGGAGAGGGCACTATACCTAGCTAGGCTGAGCGGCGTTCCAGTCTACGTGTTCCCCGGTACCAGCACAGACCTGGGAGTGGCACTCGGAAAACCCTTCCGGGTCTCGATGCTGGCGGTGATCGACGAGGGATCCTCGCAGATATTAAGAGCGGTCGAGCGGGAGGCAGCGTCGGGATAGACAGGCGCGGGTGCGGCTTATCGGGTGAAGGGTTTGAGTGAGCCTGGCACGATAACTTTCGAGGAGCTCCGGTACCTATCCATGTTCACCGACCTCACGGGTGCTACGGCGTACCGCTGCATAATAGACAGGGAGAATGATAGGCTGATATTCATAGTTAAGGCGAGTGACGTCGGGAGGATCGTCGGGCGCAAGGGGAGGAACCTGGAGATACTCAAGAAGCTCTTCAGGAAGAACGTCGAGGTAGTACCATACTCTGATGACATAGAGGAGATGATAAGGAACCTATTCCCGAACGCCAGAATACTGGATATAAGCATACGGGAGCGGGGAGACGGGAAGTACGTTGTGGTACGCGTTAAAGAGGAGGATAAGGGCAGAGCCATAGGTAGGGAGGGGAGGAACATTAAGAGGGCGAGGCTAGTCCTCAGAGAGCTCTTCAACGTCGTAAGCCTACAGGTTCGCTAGCGCTACATCTATAAGCCCCACACCCACAGGCCCAGGGGGAGTCGGGGATGGCTGGGAAGAAGGCTCCCGTAGGCCTCTTCGCCGCTAGGAAGCTTAGGAGGAAGCGATTGAAGTTCAGGTGGAGCCAGAGAGAGTTCAGGATAAGGATGCTGGGCCTCAAGAAGAAGTACGACCCACTAGAGGGCGCACCAATGGCTAGGGGTATAGTGTTGGAGAAAGTTGGCGTCGAGGCCAGGCAGCCCAACAGCGCGCTCCGCAAATGCGTTCGCGTGCAGCTAGTAAAGAACAAGAAGGTCGTAACGGCCTTCGTGCCCAGGGACGGCGGTATACTCCTAATAGACGAGCACGACGAGGTCATCATAGAAGGCATAGGAGGCCCAAGGGGCCGCTCCATGGGTGACATACCAGGCGTGAGATACAGGGTGGTAATGGTTAACGGCGTCTCACTGAAGGCCCTCTGGCTAGGTAAGAAGCAGAAGCCACGCAGGTAAACCTGGAACCCGCTGAAACCTATAATGGATCCCCAGGGTGCGTGCTCGTCCATCTCCTCGAGTATGACTTAGAGGGTTCTCAGGTCTTTAATCACGGGTGGTCTGGGCATCCTAACTTTGATAACATAACCAGAGCTGAGCCTTTAGGACTCCGTGCTGCTGGCTTCATTAGCCTATTCGTCGTCCTCCGACTCCTCTTCGCCCTTGAATTCCTCGAGGAAGTCCATGGTGTCTACCAGGTCCTCGCTTACATATATTGGCGCCCCAACAAGCATTGCCAGGAACACGGCGTGGCTCGGTATCATCTTGACCTTGGATACGAGGCCGTCTTCCTCGAATTCTGCTGTAGCTGTGTAGAGGCCCGTCCTGGGGTCGAGCTCGTTTATCACGACTCTCCTCAGGGTTCTCGCTATTTCGTCCTTGAAGCTCTCAAAGTTGGCTAGGAGGTCGAAGAGGCTCTTGCGCTCGGGGAACTCTCCCTCGCCCTTGAGGGCTCTAACTGCGAGGGCTACCTCTAGGGGTATATTTACCATAGTGAAGGTTCTACCATCGTCGAGGAGGAGCCTCATCCCTATGAACTGTATGGCGGGGTAGCCACCCTCCCTCGTGATACCCAGGAATACCATGACATCTCTGGCGCGTACTAGTCCCTCCAACCCCTGGGCACCAAGGTATTCAACGCTCCGGGAGCCCTTATCTCTGGATGAGATGCATGGCACTATTAAGCCCCCGCCTCACTGGGAGGCCCTAGGGGGCGACTTAGTATGGCGGAGGAAGGGGCTGGCGGACCCGCTCTCCCCGAGCTAGTAGAGGTTAGGGCCGACGCTATCAGACTCTTCGGTAAGTGGAGCTGGGTGGGAGTAGAGGTCAGGGATCCCGGCCTGAAGAGGTACATATGCCTAAGACCCATATGGCTACCCCACACGGGCGGTAGGCACGAGCACAGGAGGTTCGGCAAGGCCCAGGTCCCCATTGTTGAGAGGCTCATCAACAAGCTTATGAGGCCCGGTAGGAATGGGGGTAAGAAGCACCTAGCATATAACATAGTCAAGACGGCTTTCGACATAATATTCTACAGGACAGGCGAGAACCCAATACAGGTTCTAGTGAGGGCCATCGAGAACGCCGCGCCGAGGGAGGAGACTACTAGGATAATGTACGGCGGTATAACCTACAGGGTGTCGGTGGACGTCGCCCCCCAGAGGAGGGTTGACCTAGCCCTCAGATTCATAACGGAGGGGGCCCGGCTCTGCGCCTTCAACAACCCCAAGCCTATAGAGGAGTGCCTGGCCGACGAGCTTATATGGGCGGCTAGAGGCGACCCGCAGAGCTACGCTATAAGGCAGAAGGAGGAGATCGAGAGGATAGCGCTAAGCTCGAGGTAGCGCCTCTCAGAGCCCCCCTGGGCCCCCGTGTTAAACCTGTGGGCCTCTGCATTCTAGGGCTTGAAGGGGCCCCCCTCCCACCCTCGTGGGTTGCCTCTCCTTCACACTTATAAACCCTCTTGGCGGCCTGGCCTCGAATGGTTGGCGGAGGTGTAAGTGGATGCCCGAGAAGCCTCACTTAAACATAGTGGTAATTGGACACGTTGACCACGGTAAGAGCACTCTCGTGGGCCACCTACTCTACAGGCTTGGACTGATAGATGAGAAGAAGATGAAGGAGCTCGAGCAGATGGCCGAGGCCAAGGGTAAGGGCAGCTTCAAATTCGCCTGGATCCTCGATAGGATGAAGGAGGAGAGGGAGAGAGGTATAACCATAGATCTGACGTTCATGAAGTTCGAGACTAAGAGGTACGTGTTCACCGTTATCGACGCCCCCGGCCACAGGGACTTCGTCAAGAACATGATAACTGGTGCAAGCCAGGCCGACGCAGCGATACTAGTCGTCTCCGCTAGGAAGGGCGAGTTCGAGGCCGGCATGAGCCCCGAGGGTCAGACTAGGGAGCACCTACTCCTAGCCAAGACCATGGGCATTGACCAGGTCGTCGTTGCTGTTAATAAGATGGATGCAACAGAGCCCCCGTGGAGCGAGAAGAGGTACAACGAGGTTGTGAGTGTGCTCAAGAAGTTCATGAAGGGCCTAGGTTACCAGGTGGATAAGATACCCTTCATACCCGTCAGCGCCTGGCTGGGAGACAACCTCATCGAGAGGAGCCCCAACATGCCATGGTATAACGGGCCCACGCTAGTGGAGGCTCTCGACCAGCTGGAGCCCCCCAAGAAGCCCGTGGACAAGCCCCTCAGGATACCAATCCAGCACGTCTACTCGATTCCCGGCGCCGGCACCGTGCCCGTGGGTAGGGTTGAGACCGGAGTGCTAAAGGTAGGCGACAGGATAGTCATAATGCCCCCAGGCCTCGTCGGCGAGGTTAGAAGCATACAGATGCACCACCAGGATCTACAGAAGGCTGAGCCCGGCGACAACATAGGCTTCAGCGTTAGGGGCGTAAGCGCTAAGGAGATAAAGAGGGGCGACGTCGTAGGCCACCTCGACAACCCACCCACGGTGGCTGAGGAGTTCACGGCGAGGATATTCGTGATATGGCACCCAAGCGCTATAGCCCCCGGCTACACGCCGGTGATACACGCCCACACAGCCAGCGTCAGCTCGAGGCTCGTGGAGATAATAGCGAAGCTAGACCCGAGGACGGGCAAGGTGATAGAGAAGAACCCGAGCTTCCTGAAGCCGGGTGACGTGGCTATAGTGAAGTTCAAGCCCATAAAGCCCATGGTAATAGAGAAGTTCAGCGACTTCCCACAGCTAGGCCGCTTCGCCATGAGGGACATGAACAGGACCATCGGCATAGGGATAGTGACGGATGTGAAGCCCGCGAAGGTCGAGATAAGGGCTAAGTAAACCCCCGGAGAGCCTGTGCCTCAACGCTCACACCTTTATACCTCTAAACACCCAGCCCCCGGGGAGGGTGCAGCTTGTTTAGGTTAAGGATATGGCTGAGGAGCACGAGCATAGAGAACCTAGAGGAGGTGGTAAGGCAGATCAAGGAGATAGCAGAGAAGACGGGCGTCAGAATGAGGGGGCCGGTACCACTGCCGACTAGGAGGCTCGAGATACCAATCTTCAGGCTGCCACACGGTGAGGGCTCCAAGTACTGGGAGCACTGGGAGTTGAGGATACACAAGAGGCTCATAGACATAGACGCCGATGAGAGGGTGTTGAGGAGGCTCATGAGAATAAGGGTGCCGGAAAACGTCTACATAGAGATAAAGCAGCTACCCATAACAACTGCACCGGCCAGGCCCTCGAGATCCAGGGCCTCGAGGAGGAAGAGCTAAGCACCCCGGGTGCTTCGAGGAGGAAGCTGCTACAGCAAGCGGTAGCCGCATAATCTCCGGGTTCAAATTCAAATATTAAATAGACTATATAGACTATTTGGGTATTCCTCCCCTAAAATTTAACTCGGCGCGCGTTTATGGACTTAAACGCCCCTGCAGCCCCCCTTTAGTGGATGCCGGGGTGCCCGAGCGGCCCAAGGGGACGGGCTGGAGACCCGTTCCCCCGCAAGGGGGGCGCGGGTTCGAATCCCGCCCCCGGCGCCACGGGATCGTCCTAGACTCGAGCCCCCCGAGTTTTAGGGGAGTACACGGGCTCCACTCACGGTCTTGGATGGTATGATTATCGTTGTCCTCTCCACGCTAGGCGGGCCTTCGAGTTCCACCACGGCCTTCTCGAGGCGTAGCCTCCTCGACTTACTCGTGTTCAAGAACCTGTCAAGCGTGTCTAGGGGGAGTGTGACGCCGGGCATCCAGAAGTGGAGGGGTATGACTAGCTTGGGCTTCACCAGCTCAACGATGGTGTTCGCCTCTAGGGCGTCTATAGTGTAGACGCCGCCTACGGGCAGGGCTAGTATGTCGACGCCCTCGAAGGGGGTTAGCATGCCGATTGGCGGCACGTGGCCTATGTCGCCCATGTGGGCTATCCTTATCCCGTCTACCTCTATTATATACGCTGCCGTGTCGCCTCTAAGGGCCCCCGAGGCCTTGTCGTGGTAGAACTTGTACCCGGCCACCTTGACGTCTCCCACCCTGAACTCCCCCAGCCTCTTGACTATGACAGTGCCTCCACTCATCTCCTTAGCGTTGTGGTCAAAGTGCGTGTGGGTTATCAGGGTGTAGTCGGCGTTAACCCTGCACTCGGGCAGGCCTATGCTACCCCCATCGTGGGGGTCCAGGGCTATCACTGGGCCCCCCTCCACCTTAACTACTAGGTAGGAGTGGCCGCACCACTCCACGCGTAGAAGCGCCATCAACTGCACCCTTCGAGACGGAGGCGGGAGTAGCCCTATAAACTGGAGTCTGCACCGCCCCTCAGGGTGTAGGCATGCCCGTCACGGTTAGGGGTATTCGAGTGCCCACACTCGACGACCTACCCTCCTGCGGCAGGGTCCTGGTTAGGATAGACGTCAACAGCCCCCTAGACCCGGCCACGGGCGAGATACTCGATGATACGAGGTTCAGGGCCCACCTGGCCACGATCGAGGAGCTCTCAGAGTCCAGCGCCGTCGTTGTCATGAGCCACCAGGGCAGGCCTGGGCAGCCCGACTTCAGGCCCCTCGACAGGCACGCCGAGCTACTCTCGAGGCTCCTCGGGAGGCCTGTAGAGTTTGTGGAGGACGTCATAGGCCCTGAGGCGATTAGGAGGATCAAGTCGCTCCGGAGGGGTAGGATCCTGATGCTAGATAATACCAGGCTGGTGTCGGAGGACTTCATAGAGGCCCCGGCCGAGGTTCACGCTAGGGGTATAATGGTCTCGAGGCTCGCACCGCTCTTCGACTGCTTCGTGAACGACGCCTTCGCCGCCTCCCACAGGAGCCAGGCCAGCATTGTGGGCTTCCCCCTGCGCCTGCCCAGCGCCGCAGGGCGCCACATGGAGAGCGAGCTGAGGGCGCTAGCCCGCGTGTTGGACTCCGCGGAGAAGCCCAAGGTCTACGTGCTGGGGGGCTCCAAGGTCAAGGATATGCTCGAGGTATCGGAGGCCCTCGTGAGGAGGGGTGAGGCCGACTGGATACTCACGACTGGGCTCACCGCCCTCCTATTCCTCGTGGCGAGGGGGGTAGACATCGGCGCCGCCAGGCTAAAGCTCGAGGAGAGGGGGGCTCTGAGGCTCGTCGAGAGGGCGCGCCGCATACTCGAGGCCGCCGGGGGGAGGCTGCTGGTGCCCAGGGACTTCAAGGTGCTCGACGGCGATGAAGTGAAGGTCGTGGAGGCAGCATCGCTAAGGGGGGATCCCAGGGACATCGGGCCCGCCACCATCGAGGACTACGCCAAGGTACTGAGGGGGGCCAAGCTGGTAGTCATGAAGGGGCCGGCGGGTGTGGTGGAGGATCCCAGGTTCCGGGAGGGGACCCGCCGCCTCGTCGAGGCGGCGCTCTCCTCGGGGGCCTACACGCTATTCGGGGGAGGCCACTTTAACGTTGTGCTGTCCGAGCTCCCAGAGAGCTTGAGGGCTAGAGTCGGCCACATAAGTACCGCCGGTGGAGCCCTCGTCTACATGCTATCGGGCAAGCCGATGCCGGGCCTCGAGGCCCTAGCGAGGAGCCTGGAGGCATTCGGCTTGGGGGGCTGAGAGGCGTGGTCGTCAGGGTTGGCGTGAATGGGTATGGCACCATAGGTAAGAGGGTCGCCCACGCTATCCAGCTCCAAGACGACATGGATCTAGTAGGCATAGTGAAGAGAACCCCGGACTACGCGGCACTACAGGCCTACAAGGCCGGAATACCAATCTACGCCCCCGGGGAGGAGGAGGCTAAGGCTTTCGAGGAGAGGGGGATACCGGTTAAGGGGCTGCTAGACGATCTCCTGGACTCCATAGACGTGGTTGTAGACGCCACCCCCGGGGGGGTTGGAGCCAAGTACAAGCCTATCTACGAGAAGCACGGCCTCAAGCAGGTATACCAGGGTGGGGAGAAGCCCGGGGTGGCGGAGGTAAGCTTCAGCACCCTATGCAACTACGAGGAGGCCCTAGGGAAGAATAGCGTGAGGGTGGTCTCATGCAATACCACGGGGCTGCTAAGGCTGATATGCACCCTCGACAAGGCATTCGGAGTCTCCTCAGTAAGGGCAGTGATAGTCCGCAGGGCTGCAGACCCGAAGGAGGTCAAGAGGGGGCCGGTCAACGCAATAGTGCTTAACCCCCCAAGGCTCCCAAGCCATCACGGGGAGGACGTTAAAACAGTGCTACCCCGCCTCGACATAGTAACGGCGGCTGTGGTCGTGCCAACAACCCTCATGCACGTCCACGCTGTAACCCTCAGACTGAGGCAGCCCGTGACAAGCTCAGATGTCGTAGAGGCCCTGGAGAAGGCCCCAAGGATAATGGTAGTCAACGCGGAGGCTACTGGGATCAAGAGCACCGCCGAGCTCATGGAGGCTGCTAGGGAGATTAGGAGGAGGTCTGACATCCCGGAGCTTGTGGTGTTCGAGGACTCTATAACGGCGAGGGGCAGCGAGGTCATGCTCTTCCAGGCGGTACACCAGGAGTCAATAGTAGTGCCAGAGAACATAGACGCCATAAGGGCGGTCAGCCTCCTAGCAAGCTCGGCCGAGGAGACGATAAGCCTCACCGACGCCAGCCTAGGCATAGGGCAGCCCCTCTGGTAGCATCAGGGGGGCACTGGCCGGCTCTGATTCCTATTCCATTCCTATTCCGAGAATTCTTTTCGCTCGGGTCTGTAACCGTAAAATACCCTCTAAACGCTAACTGATGGTGGGGGCTTACGGTGCCTGGTAGCGTCAATCCTAGGGTTCAACGCTTCCTCGCTGAGAGGACTAAGCTCTTCAAGGCGTCCGAGATAAGGGAGCTACTCAAGCTCACTGAGGGGAGGGAGATCATCAGCTTCGCCGGGGGCCTCCCCGACCCCGAGACCTTCCCCAGGGAGGAGCTGGCCGAGGTTGCACGCGAGGTAATACTCGAGAGGGGTAGGGAGGCGCTCCAGTACTCCCCCACCCCTGGTGTGACCGAGTTCAGGAGGGTGCTGAAGGACTTCCTTAGGGGTAACGGCGTCGCGGTGAATCCCGACGACGACGTCATAATAACCACTGGTAGTCAAGAAGCGCTCTACTTGATCGGTAAGATCTTCATCGACCCAGGTGATGTGGTCTTCGTTGAGGCTCCCACCTACCTAGCGGCTCTGAACGCCTTCAGGCAGTTCGGGGCACGCTTCATGTCAGCACCTGTCGACGAGGATGGGATGAAGACTGACGTACTAGAGGAGCGTGTGAAAGAGGCTGAGAGGGAGGGGTTAAGGTTGAAGATGATATACACTATACCAACGAGCCAGAACCCCAGCGGCGTCACTATGAGTATGGAGAGGAGGAAGCACTTGCTCGAGATAGCGGAGGCACACGACTTAATCGTGGTGGAGGATGATCCCTACAGCTTCTTCACGTTTGAGGAGGTGGATGTGAAGCCTCTAAAGACCCTGGATAAGAGCGGCCGTGTGATATACCTAGGCACCCTGAGCAAGATACTATCACCGGGCCTGAGGATCGGCTGGGCGCTCGCCGAGAACTGGGTGGTTACATCCATGGAACTCGCCAAGCAGAGCGTAGACCTGCACTCCTCCACCCTCTCCCAGTACATAGCTATGGAGGCCATAAGGAGGGGGCTCGTAGACAAGACTGTGGAGAAGGCTAGGAAGATATACAGGGTGAAGAGGGATGCAATGCTCGAGTCGCTGGAGGACTACTTCCCACAGGGATGTAGCTGGACCAAGCCCGTGGGCGGCCTCTTCATATTCGCCTACCTCCCCGAGGGTATAGACACTAAGGCCATGCTACCCGAGGCCCTCGAGAGGGGCGTGGCATACGTCCCCGGCGCTAGCTTCTTCGCAGAGGGGGGCGGAGAAAACACTATGAGGCTCAACTTCAGCTACCCCTCGGTAACGCAGATCAGAGAGGGCATAAGGAGGCTAGGCCTCCTCATAAAGGAGAAGATAGGGGAGGCCTAGCCCAGCAGGCTACCCCGAGGATCCCTCCACGTGCCACCGCGTAGTTTTCGGGTGCTACAGCGCGCATCTAGTCTAGTAGGGTATGGGAGTGTTTGGAGTAAAGTTTTATTTTATCTCAACTCTTTTTAGGCGTCCCCGACCGGGATGCGCTGGGGCGTGCTGTTGTTTTGATGGAGCCCGACGGACTCTGCGGTCAGGGCGTGGAGCCCGCCCTAGAGTTTAGGGCCCGCGTGAGCAGCGTTGTGAGGCCCTCGACGGGTTACAGGTGGTATGGAGCACTCGTCGTTGAGGAGAGGGAGAGGGGCAGGGTAGCGCTCCTCATGACGGGATCAGTCGCCCAGTGGCTACAGCCGGGGGAGGAGGTTCTGGTCGAGGCATCCACGGAGCCGCACAGCTTCATTGGGGACCTCTCGGTCCTAGAGCCAGGCGAGTATAGGCTCACAAGGCTCACGAGGTGGGGCGAGGTACTGGTATGGCCCCCCTGGTGTAGGAGCTACACCATCGAGAGGCCCTATTATAAGGGCGTGATAGTAGCTAGGGAGGCCGTTAGCGAGGAGGACTACGAGGCTATAGCAGGGTTGGAGCAGTATCACTACGCCAGCAAGGAGGAGCTGGTAGCTATATGGAAGTGCCCGCGCTGCGGGACCCTCGTCGAGGCTAATACGAGGCCTAAGTGCCCTAAATGCGGGTCCAGGATGATCCTCCAGGAGATAAGGGGGAGCCTGCCGAGCAGCAGGTTCCTAGTATTGGAACTCGTGACCAGGAGGCCCTACGAGCCCCGCATAGTAGGCTATGTGAGGGTTGACACGCCGATACCCCTAATGCATAGGAGGATCCCGCTAGGGGATGGATCCTATACCGTGGAGAAGCTCATCCGGGAAAAGGTCTTCCCACCGGACTGGTTCCACCCAACCTTCTGGCCGATAAAGCCGTCGGAGAGGAGGAGGATCCTAAGCATGTACAAGGAGCTAGCGCCAATCTACGGGAGAACACTCGCCAGGGCCATAGTGGGCTCTCGGATAGCGGAGGAGGCTCTTGCACGCGCCAACACCGCTGCCGCCAGGATAGCTAGGGTCGTCGTACACCCAGACTTCAGGGGCGGGGGTCTAGGGGTCCTCGCCGCGAAGGCGGCGGTCGAGTGGGTCAGGGAGCGGAGAGTACCGGAGATGAAGAGGGAGAAGCATATAGTGGAAACCATAGCTGCCATGGCCCGCTACAACCCCTTCTTCGAGAGGGCCGGGTTCAAGTACGTGTGGGACACGGCGAGTGGGAGGCCAGTATTAATGTACCCCCTCACCCAGGAGGCTAAGAAGAGGCTCGAGGAGTTCCTCTCTAAGGATCCCGTGGCGTCGAGGCATAGGGGCGTCCTCTACAGGCCTCGTTACAGGCCTGGGGAGCCCCTGAGGGGGCCCATAAGGCTAGTTAACGTGGGGAAGGGCTACCGCAGCGAGTTGAGTCTAGAGGGGCTACCGGAGAAGATAGCCGATGCGTTAAAGGCGTTCGGAGTCGAGAGAAGGATTGTCGAGAGAAAGGTGCTCTACGATGTCAATATAACCATAAACCCCGGGGACATAGTAGCCGTTGTCGGCGCCAGCGGCGCTGGGAAGACGACGCTGCTCAGATTAATAATAGGGGCCCTCAACCCCTCGCTTGCCGAGAAGCCCGAGTATAGGCCTGATGAGGGCACAATAGAGGCGCCCCCCAACCCCAGGCTTGCAGCCCTCATACCCGGAGAGCTAGAGCCCTCATTCGGGGGGTCGAGCCTCCTTGAGGAGATAGCCTCAATAACTGGCGACGTGCAAGAGGCACTGGAGGTTCTGAGTATAAGTGGGATCAGCGACGCAGTCCTCTACAGGGCCCGCTTTATAGAGCTGAGCACGGGCCAAAGGGAGCGGGCAAAGATAGCGGCGCTACTCGCCTCCAGGCCCAACGTGCTTGTAGTCGACGAGTTCATGGCCCACCTGGACCCGACGACGGCTAGGTGGGTGGCGGGGAGGATATCGAGGGTTGCGAGGCAGCACGGGCTCACGGTGATAGCGGCCACTCATAGGAGGGAGGTCGTGGAGGCCCTCCAGCCGAGTAAAATACTGGTCGTGGGTTATGGGAGGGTCGCCGAGGCTAGCAGCGTGGAGGAGGCTATCTAGGCCTCTTCCTCCTCGAGCCCCTCCTCTTCCTCCTCCACCTCCTCCTCTAGAGCTAGGAGCCCCTTGGATATGGCCGCCCTCGCTATCCTCTCAGCCTCCCTCCTACTCCTAACCATCACTAAGGCGAGGTCTCCTATCTCCTCCACAACAACACCCTCAACGCCGCGTATAACATCATTAACACCATCGAGTTTGACCGGTATAACGTAGTAGCCGTGTGGATTCCTCCTAGCCAGGAGCTCGCGTACCAGCTCCTCAACACTCTTAGGCCTCCTAGGCAATGCGGGGCACCAGCGTGACACCCTGTAGCTGGGGGAGGTTAATTGCTTGCCCTGCGCCCCCACCTCAGGTATGGCGCTAGAGCTGCTAGGGAGGAGGCTAGAAGCGCTATCGTGGCGTACTCGACGGTTGAGAGGCCTCTACCTCTTATGAGGGCCGAGAGGGGGACTAGGAGGAAGCCGCTTAAGCTGAAGGAGAACGAGGCTATCCCGGCGGCTGTCGCTTGGAGGGATCTGGGCAGCCTCGTTGACAGGGACATCATTGCTCCAACGTCCCTGAAGGGGTATATGGGTATAAGCCAGAGTGCCGCGAGCATGGCTCCGTGGGCTAGGGTCATGGCGTAGGATAGGGGTATATAGGCAAGCGTTGATAGGGCGTAGAGCCTCAGGTGCCCGATCCTGTCGGAGGCAGCGCCGGCCAGGGGCCTCACTGCCGCTCCTATGAGGGCGGTGGCTGTTGAGAACACGAGGCTGTAGAGGAGGGGGTTACCTATCTCCGCCTTCATCTTGAGTGATATCGAGTTGGCGAATAGGCTGAGCGCCGACGCCGATAGTATCATCGAGGCGGAGAGCGGTGCAACCCTCACAAGCCCATTAGCTACGTCTCTAAGCCCCGGTTTTTCGGAGGCCTCTAAGTGGCCGGGGGTAGAGGCTACCGCGACAGAGTAGCCCGCCGCCACAAGTAGGCCCGCTACAGCATACTCAACCCTAGCTCCGAGGCCGTGTAGGAGTCCTGCAGCGAGCCCCCCGAGGGCCCAGCCAACGCTGCCCCCAATCGCTATCACACTATAGAGGTAGCCGCTGCCCGAGACGCCCGCGAGGAGCGCCCCCGAGTAGGCGGTGTAGGCTATAGAGTGGAAGGAGGAGGCGCAGGCAGCGAGGAGTGGGAGGCGCCTCACACCCACGAGGCCCATCGGCAGCGTGGCGCCAGCCTCGCCGAAGCCTAGGAGCATCGCCCTCCTCCTGCCCAGCCTATCAGCGGCGTATCCAGTGGCCAGGGAGAGGAGTAGGGGAGCACTCTCAGCCGCCGCTACCAGCGCTATGAAGGAGTAGTTGAGCCCCATAGTCTCCTCGACATACATGCGCGTATACGTATAGTAGACCCCATAGCCCGCCCAGTAGAGCAGCTGGGCCGCCAGGTATCCGAGGATCCACCCCCTCACACCCCTCACGGCGGCCGTGGGGCCTCCCCCGAGCGTGGAGGAAGCCGTGTCGTGGAGGCCTACTTAAACCTCGGGCCCCCGGGTACTCCTAGGGCGCTTCTTTTGGGTGGCGAGGCCCTGCTAGGGGGCTCCCTGGAGATCCTATGGTTCGACAGCTTGGGGGCGAAGTCATCCTCGATCTGCATCAGGGGAGCGAACTGCGTAATACTCGTGGATCCCGGGGCCGCCGAGATGCAGCCGAGCTATCCGCTCCCTAAGAGCGAGAAGAGCAGGCTACGCAGGGAGGCGGCCCTAAAGATAAGGGCCTGCCTGGAGGAGTCCGAGGTCGTTATAATAACCCACTATCACTGGGATCACGCGCCCAGGCCCGGCGGGGACATACTAGTCCCGAGCCTGCTGAGGGGCAAGCTGGTGTTAGCGAAGAACCCTAACATCTACATAAACGAGAGTCAGTGGAAGAGGGCTCGAAAGCTTTACGCAGAACTCGGCTGCCCCACCGAGGAGCCCCCCGGGGAGCCAGGTGAGATCCCTGACCCCCTAGCGGAGCTACCGATAGCGTCGTCTAGGAGATTCCCCGGCTACGACTCTAGGAGGGCCGAGCTGCTCTCGCGTGGGCGCTCCTGGTTTAAGGGCCTCTGGAGGAAGTGGTGGAGTAGCCCCTGGATATCTGAAGGCGCCTGCAGCGGAGGCGTTAGGATTCGGTGGATCGACTCCGAGAGCGTGGAGGTCTGCGGGGTCCATCTAAGGTTCACGCCCCCCTGGTTCCATGGCGTCGAGTTCGACAGAACCGGGTGGGTGGTGGGGTTCGAGGCCTCGCTCCCCCAGGGGAGGCTCTTCTACTCAAGCGATGTAATGGGCCCCATAATAGAGGATTATGCCGAGTACATTGCGGGGCTACGACCGGATGTCCTAGTGCTCGACGGGCCCCCCACCTACCTATACCCTTACATGTTCAACAGGATAAACCTGGGGAGGGCGGTGGATAACGGCGTGCTCATAGTGGAGTCCGGGGTCGGAAACATAATCTACGACCACCACCTCCTGAGGGAGGCTAGGTGGAGGGAGAGGGTTAGAAGGGTCCTGGAGGCCGCTGCCAAGTCGCCTGCGAGGCTTGCGACGGCGGCCGAGTACCTGGGTAGGAGGCCCCTGATAGACGAGCTGGCGGGGGCGGGGCGCCATGGCTAGGAGGGTGTGCTCCCTGCTCAGCGGCGGTAAGGATAGCAACTACGCCCTCTACCGGGCTGTGGAGGAGGGCTACGAGGTCGCATGCATAGCGAGCGCGGCGCCCGCTAGGAGTGATAGCTGGATGTTCCACACGCCGGCAGTCAACCTGGCCAGGCTCCAGGCCAGGGCCATGGGCCTCGAGGGGGTTCACGTGGAGGTACCCGTGTCGGGGGTGAAGGAGAGGGAGGTGGCGGAGCTTGAGGAGGCCTTGAGGGCGCTTAAGGCTAGGTACGACTTCGACGTCCTAGTCGTGGGGGGTATAGCGAGCCGCTACCAGAAGGAGAGGTTCGAGCGCATAGCGAGGGCCATCGGGGCTAGGCTCTACTCGCCCCAGTGGGGCCTCGATGCGGGTGAGTACCTTAGGGAGCTTGTCCGCTTAGGCTTCCGCTTCACCCTAGTCAGAGTGGCGACCATGGGACTCCCATGCAGCTGGCTCGGCAGGGTAGTGGATGAGCGCCTCGTGGAGGAGATTATATCGAGGGCTGAGAGGTACGGTTTCCACCCAGCCCTCGAGGGGGGAGAGGGTGAGACGCTCGTCCTCTGGCAGCCACTCTACGTTAAAGGGAGCCTCTGGCTGAGGGCCTCCCCTAGGATATACAGTGAGTTCGAGTGCGAGTTGGAGGTACTAGATGCGGGTATAACCCCGGTGAGGGGGGATGGACGGGTCGAGCTAGATGGCCCCGGTTAGGAGTGTGTAGCGTAGAGGGCGGGCTTCCCGGGTAGGGCCTGCCCCCTCTTAGGCGCCCCGCTCTCCTCCTCGATCTCGACTACCACCTTAACCCCCAGCTCCCTCGAGAGGAACTCCGAGGCCTCGCTGAGCGCCCTGAGCTCGGCTCTCCTATCGACCAGCCTCTCCAGGACCTCGGGGTTCTTCAGGATAAGGCCGACGATCCTCCCCGCCTTACCCCTCTCGGGGCCGCTGAGCCTCCTCATGGCCTCCCTAATGGCATCCTTTAGCGCTGGCTTCTCCCTTCTAGCAGCTTCGAGCTCTTTGAGGAAGCGGTACTTCCACTCGGCGGCCACTATGACGTGGAGGGTGTCTGCTCCCCGCGCGAATTTGAGTACCTCCCTAGCGTCCTCCAGGACAGACCTAACTATCTCCTCGGATCTGAGGGCCTCCTCGCTTATCCTATCCCTCCTAGCCTCCGGCCAGGGGGCCGTGCTGGCGAAGCCCTCCTTACCTATGATCTCCCAAGCCTCCTCTGCTACGTGAGGCGCCACGGGGGCTATCATGAGTGTGACGGCCTCGATGTACCTGGCTAGTAGATCCCTGTGGGGCGTGCCCGCCCTCCTGATATACCAGCGGTAGGCCGATTGGAGGTTGTAGTAGGCCTTGATGAGGGCGGTTCTATACTCCATCCTCTCCATGTGCTCCGTCACCTCCTCTATCGTCTTCTCCAGCACGCTCTCAAACCAGCTGTCGACGTAGAGCCACTCGCTTCTCCCCCTACCATAGTTCTTCTTGACGAAGTCGAGCCAGCCGAGTAGCTCCTCCACGGCCTTATCAGCCACCGTGGGCTCGAAGTTGGCATCGTCCAACCCGGGGTCGGCGCCTGCCAGCACCTCAGCCCACCTGGTGGCGTCGGCCCCCCACCACTCCAGGGCTTGTCTGAGGAGTATGAAGTTCCCCTTGCTCTTGGACATCTTCTCCCCGCCTATGAGGACCCAGCCGTTTATGCCGATGCCCCTCGGCCAGTGCCTCGGCTCGAAGATGGCTACGTGGTGGAATATGAAGAAGACTAGGTGGTTCTGTATTAGATCCTTCCCGCTGACCCTCAAGTCCACGGGGTACCAGTAGAGGAACTCCCTCCTCATCTCCTCTAGGAGGCTGGAGGGGATCCCTGTTCTACGCTCGATCTCCCGGGGATCCCCCCTCCCGAGGAATATGTAGTCGAACACCTCGGGCTCGAGCTGCTCGGCTCTTATACCGTAGGCCTCGGGGTGCTGGGTGTACTTCGCTATGGTGTAGTAGGCCATGTATATCGTCGAG
>JALSQM010000009.1 GCA_026985385.1 Acidilobaceae archaeon
ACAGGGCTAACACTCTCAGGTGGCTCAGGCGCTACCTGAGAGAGGGGGTTGACGGTGTCGAGGTTGACGCGGTGCTTGTGGGTGGGGAGCCTAGGCTAGGGCACCCGGCTAGAAGGCGTAGAAGCCCCCTACTCCGAGAACGCATAGCCCAGATCCTAGAGGGACTCCACATACTGAAGCCCATGGGGATCCGCGATCTAGTAGAGCTGGTGCCCGAGGATATCATATTATGGGTGGACGTGAAGGGGCGCGGAGCCCCGGAGCTGGTCTCGAAGATACTCACACTCACCAGGCGCCACAGCATCATAGTATCGACGCGCTACCACGACGAGGCCTCGCAGCTCGCCTCGATGGGTAAAGATAAACAGATAATAGTGATGCTGAGCATGGAGAGCAGGCCCCACAGCCTAGAGGCTATAGCGGGCTCCTCGGGAGCGCGGGGGATAGCGATTGAGAGTAGCTACATAGACGAGGATCTAGTCCGAGAGGCACACATGCTAGGCATGCAGGTGGCATCGTGGACCGTCAACGAGGAGTCGGAGCTGAGTAGAATGATCGGTCTAGGCGTTGACTACGTAATAACCGACTACCCGGGGGTGGCTAGGCGTCTATGCAGGGAGCTTGCAAGCCGAAGGTGATACTCCTCGACTTTGACGGCACCATAGTTGACACAATGGATGAATACGCTAGACTCGCAGCCGACATCATAACAGCAGAGACAAGGCTACCCAGGGATGAGGTTGAGAAGCGCTATAGAGAGACAGCTGGAATGGCGTTCAGGGATCAGCTAAGACTCCTCGGACTCGATGACGGCACCATAGAAGGTATAGCCTCTAAGTTCGAGGCGGCGAAGAGGAGGCTACTCTCCCGGCTTAGGGTCAGCGAGAATGTCGAATGGTTCGTTAAACAGGCTAGAGCTAGGGGCCTTAAAGTCTATGTATCGACGAATAATGAGTGCAACGTAGTCAACTCGAACGCGGCCCTACTAAAGCCGTTCGATGGAGTATTGTGCTACGACCCCGAGAGGGGATTGAAGAAGGGGGAGGGCCACATAGGCTTCCTAGAGAGGGTTCTCGGCGTTAGGAGGTGTGAGATAGTCTTCATCGGGGACTCCCGCTACGACGTGGAACTGCATAGGTCTCTAGGTGTGAGAATACTCGTGACGAGGGGGCTCTGGCTAGACGCCGAGAGGGTTCTCCATAGCCTTGATAGGATCCTCAACGACCCCTAACCCTGATAATTCCTATTCAGAGGGGGTGGAAGCCCCTCAAAGAGGGTCTCCCTCAGGCCTCTACGCAACTCTAAAAGCTTAGCCTAGCCCATGCCGCCTATGGGTGGGCAGGTGGCAGTCTACGCTGTCCTCTTGACCGAGAGGGGGCCCTTAATAGTTAAGAGCCTCGAGGAGCTAGCGAGAGCTGTTAGCGAGGCAGGGGGCAGGGCCTACATAGTGTTGGTGGAGGGCAGGGTGATAGGGGCCGTTGAGGCAAGGCTTCTAGAATCGCCGCTCCAAGGGCTCGGTGGGGTGAGGCCCCAAGTCGAGGGTCGAGCAACGGGTGCGCCTAGGGGCCTCCAGCCGGGGGGTGCTCCTCCGCGGGCCCGGGTAGCGGCGGTGTTCGATCAGATGTTTAGGGGGTTCGCCGACATAGTTGCTAGGGAGATAAGCGATGAAAGGTTAGAGCTACACGAGGTTGTAGGGAGGGGATTGGAGAAGCCCGTAAGGGTGGGGCGCATCTACAAACAACCGGCACACGATGACTATGACGTGCTAAGCCTCGTAGAAAGGCTTGCATCAGAGGGCAAGCACGTAGTATTCTTTACGGGTGATAAGAGGCTGGCTAATCAAGCGGCGGCTTTGGGCATGGAGAATGTTAAGGTAGAGTACATGCCTCCGAACGAGTACCCCGGGAAGGAGAGCCTCGCCAAGGCTATGATTGAAAGTGTACGTAAGGCACTCAAGTCCCTCGATGGAGCTTGAGGGAACCGCCAGTGTTTACCGGGGAGTTACACTAGTAGTTAATACCCTAATGTATAGTTGCAGGCTCCGGGTAAAGGTTATATTTGGGGGGGTACATATTTTTAGCTACGGAGCGTAACCCCCGAGTCGCTCCCACTCATAAGTCATAACCCAGCCGGGGGTGCACCTCCATGGAGTCCAAGGGGAGGAGGGCTCTAGCCTACATTGCAATAGTGCTAGTAGCGGTCTCGGCGGCGCTCTCGCTATCGTGGAGCATGCCTGTTAAGGCCCAAGCAGCCAACCCACCGGCTCTCACGGGGAACCTCGAGAAAGACGTGGTTGCCATTGGCAAGTGGCTTGAGAGCCATGGCGTCACAACGGTCAAATACACCGTGATGACGGGCGGAGACCCTAACTCTGTCATGAGGCTCTACGGCCTAGTGGAGGCCGCCGAGGACCTAAACGATATTCTAGCTAAGAACGGGGTAAACGTAAAGATAGTCGTGACGGGAGAATACAACCCCAACCCCGGGGCCGAGTATAAGAACTTCGTCAGCAAGTACGCTCTAGGGCAGAACGGCGACTTCTTCGTTAACAGCTACGTGTACATAGCCCCCCTAGCTGAGGAGGGCAGACTACTCAATATAACAAAGTGGGTTGAAGTATACAAGAGCTACTTCAGCGACTTCTACCCGGCCATAATGAAGGCCGGCTGGTACAAGGGCCAGCAGTACGGCATACCCCAGGACACCGAGGCAAGGCCCCTCTACATCAGGAAGGACGTGGCGGCCTGCATGGGCTGGAACCTCGACGACCTAGCTAAGAAGGTTGAGGAGGGCAAGTTCACTTGGGCCGACGTCTTCAAGAAGGCCATGGAGGCCAAGGAGAAGGGCTGCGCCGACTGGGGCCTCATACACAGGAAGGGCAGCGCCCACCCGGACTTGATACAGTTCATCTACGCCTTCGGCGGCAAGCTCTACGATGAGAAGACAGGCAAGCTCGTGGTAGACGAGACGGCTATCTACAAGTGGTTTGAGACAGAGTACGAGTTCGCCAGGGCGGGCCTCCTGCCAAAGGACATGATGAGCTGGGACTGGGCCACCCAGATACACCCTACAGTAGTGGGTGAGAGCAAGGCTAAGGGCGGCACGGGTAACACGCTCTTCTTCATAGGGGGAGTCTGGCACTGGACCGAGTGGCAGACCAAGGCCTACTACCTAGACCCCAAGACCCACCAGAAGAGGCCCCTAACAGCTAAGGAGGTGGAGGAGAAGTTCTACTACACGCTGTTCCCGGCGGGCGAGCCCGGCGACAAGCCTGTAACGCTGAGCCAGCCATTCATGTGGATGATAGCCGCCAACGCTGGTAAGAGCAACCCCCACTACAATGACCCCGCCTTCAGAAAGGCCTACCAGGAACTCGCGTTCCTCATAGTCGTTAAGGCCAGTGACCCGCTGATAAACGCCCTCCACAGCGTCATGTCATCGCACCTACCCGTGAGGGAGAAGGCTGCAGCCCTACTCAAGGACCCGAACTGGGTCGCCAAGCTCCAGAAGCTCCAGATACCCGTCCACCCCGACGTGCTAGCTAAGATAAAGCCTATAATACAGAAGACCGCTAATCAGATAAACATCCAGTTCCTAGCGAATGTAACCTACATGCTGAACTACACCCACCTCACCCCCAGCCACCCCTACTACCCCAAGCTAGCCGGCATCTTCGCCGATGCAATCGATAAGGTGATAAGAGGCGAGATGACGCCGGCCCAGGCCGTGAACTACGTTGTAGAGAAGGTGAAGGCCGACCCAGACCTCTCCAAGTCAACAGAGATAGTAGGCTCGATACCGACTGGGTGGAAGCTCGTCAAGACCCCTGCAACTACGACTACGACAACTAAGACCACTACGACCCACACGACAGCAACCTCAACCACCTCGGGCACGGCAACCACAACTACGACGCCAACGTCTCCAACTGCTACTCCAAAGGCTGGAGGCAAGAGCAGGGCGGTAGTCATAGCGATAATAGTGATAGTGATAATCATAATCATAGCCGCGGCCTACTACATGGCGAGGGGAGGCTGAGGTGGCCTAGGTTGAGAATAAGGCCTAGGCTCCCGGCCTCCGCACTCTTTTTATCGCTTGCCCTATTCCTGGTACTCGTATTCTACATAGTCCCCCTCCTACTCACTCTCTGGGCGAGCTTCACCCCCATCCGGGACTGGGATCTCCACGCTCTCCGCAGCTACGTGGGCGCTGAGAATTATAGGAGGCTCTTCCACCTCATCCGCTTCGACCCAGACGTCTCCACGGTGGTCAAGACAACTATTGTATTCGTATCAGGCACCCTGGCAGTTAATGTAATTGGGGGATTTCTCCTAGCGCTGGCGGCCTTCCTCCTCGAGGAGAGGGTATCCCTGGGCTTCAGGCTGCTGTGGCTACTTCCAAGGATGACGCCTGTCGCAGTCTTCGGGCTCCTCTGGTACTACTTCTTCTACCCCCAGGGCACTCTAAATGCTATCCTTGAAAAGCTCGGTTTAATGAGTCACCCGGTAAACTGGGGCCAGGACTACCTCCCCTGGGGGCCTTGGGGCATAATCATATTCGTGAACGGCCTGGTGGGAGTCAGCTATGGCATGATAATCTTCTACTCCGCATTCAAGAGCATACCCCTCGAGATATACAGAGCCGCGCTGGTTGACGGTGCTAGCCTCAAGGACTTGGTATTGCATATAATGCTACCCCTAACCAGGTGGCACCTAATATTCGTCACTGTATGGCAGCTTCTAAGCCTCCTAACAACGTACGCCCACCTCTTCGTGCTCGTCGAGTGGGGGGTAGTAGAGAAGTGGCATGGAATGACGTGGGCCCTCTACGTTTTCGAGACGGCCTTCTCGCAGTCGGTGAGCGACCAAGCACTCGCCTCGGCCGCGGCCGCTATACTAGTTGCAGTGGGTGTAGGGCTCGGGCTTCTCACGCTCAGGCTCATGGGATTCGAGAGGGAGCTTGGGGCTGTGAGGGGTGATCTAGGTTGACGCTACACTCCAAGCATGCGGCTAGGATCCTTACGGGGCTCCGGAGGCGCGGTGCAAAGTCTAGGGTGGAGGAGGCTCCACTCGCACCTAGGGCGACCAGGTACGCTATAGCGGCTGCCCTACTAGCGGCTAGCCTACCGATAATACTGTCATACACGCTCCTAGTAGAGCTGAGCTTCTCGACGACATTCGTGTCAACGCCATTCCAGAGGACTACGTTCACCCTCGAGAACTGGAAGCTCTTCTTCGAGGGGCGTCTGGCTCCCACGGCGGCGGCGATCTACTCGCCCTCCTACATAGCTAAGATGATAGTTGACACACTGATAGTAGCGTTGGGGGTAACCGCTGTAGTGGTGGCGGCTGCGACCCCGGCGGCATATGCGTTCTCGAGGATGAACTTCAGGGGGAGAGCGTCCCTGATGAGGTTCCTAATATTGCTCCACGCATTCCCGGGCGTGGCGTTGATTATAGGGGTCTACGCGATCTACGTGTACACATACAGGGCCCTGGCG
>JALSQM010000010.1 GCA_026985385.1 Acidilobaceae archaeon
GAAGCCCTGGAGTGGGAGCTGCTGGGGCCTCACCTCTAACTTCGTCGGGTGGCACTACATAGACAAGTATAGGCTTGAGAGGATAGAGGAGATGCTCTCATCTATCATAAAGTCTAAGGGTAAGGTGAGCGTTGAGGATGTGATGAGGGTTCAAACCGACTACCACGACCTGGGGGTTAAGGATTACCTCGAGAAGATTATACTGCCATACGCCAACGACACGCGCGAGGCGGCCCTGCTATGGAAGTGGCTCCGCGGCACCGACGCACTCATGGATAAGAACGACTACAGGCCGACCATAGCACTGGCATGGGTTTACGCCTACCACCAGCTACTCTGGAGGCACCTCTACGGCTCCGACGAGCACCTAACATTCCTGAGGGTCTACTACGCGCTCCACATAGTCAGGGCGGCCGCTAGGGGCGACCCCTACGCCCTCAAGCTGATACCCGGTGGGAGCCTCGAGAAGGCGGCCCACGAGGCGCTCTCAAAGGCCCTGGACATGCTCGGCAAGTACTATGGTACAAGCGATGAGACGAAGTGGGTCTACGGCCTGATACACTACTACAACCCAAGGCACCCAGCCTTCAGGGCCCTGGACTACAAGCACGTACCCGCGAGTGGGGGGCCATACACGGTAAACGTCGCCGCCCCCAGCGAGTTCAGCGTGAGGGACGGCATGCCCGTCAGGCACGGCCCTAGCATAAGGCAGGTCGTCCCCCTAGGCACGCCCTACTACTACATATCACTACCCGGCGGGGAGGATGGGAACCCCCTCAGCAGCCACTACCAGGACATATACCTGAACTACTGGACCCAGGGCAGGTACATCAAGTACACGCTGGCCCTCCCCTACAGCGAGGCCCTCAAGGAGTACGGGGGCCCGGTACTAGTATTCCAGGGGTCAGGCTAGGGGGTGCGGGTCTTGCCCGGATCCACATACAGGGTAGCGGTGGCCTTCATCGCAGGCATAGTCGTCTACGCCCTACTCCTACTAGCACCGCTAGGCATATGGGCGGCCCCCATAGTGGCCGGGGTCATCATAGGGGTCCTCCTAACCGGCCGCGGCGGCCTCTCAGCTGCCGCGGGGCTCATAGCAGGCATAGTGGGCTGGGCCATCATACTAGCGGCTACCAGCGGCTACAAGGCCCTGGGAATCGCAGCCGGCATAGGGGGCTACGCGGCCCTGGGGGTAGCTGTCATCTACCACCTAGGAGCCCCGGCGCTGATGGCTTACCTGGCATCTAGGCCATGGCGCGGCTCTAGGTAGCGTAGCCACGCGGAGCTTCCCAAGGCCCTCGGCCCCCTCCTCTATTTTCTCCCCCTTCTTCCACTAGGCCTCCCAGCCGGCCATACCACGAGGGTGGCCGCGGCTAGCCCCGCCAGTAGGGTTGGCCACATGAGCCAGTGTCCTATGCAGGGCGCTACAGCGGCTGTGGCGAGGAGGGCGTATGGTGCTGGGTTGTACCTCCTAGCGGTTGGGATCCCGAGTATTACTGGGAGCATCATCGGGGCGTGTATGAAGATGTGTAGGCCCGAGAATCCTATGGCGAACCCGTGGATTATGCAGCCGAGCTTCACACCGCCCAGGGCCGTGTTGAGGAGCGTTAACGCTACTAGGTAGGCTGATATCAGGATCACATATATGTGCCCCCAGAGGAAGTACTTGTGCGTCTCAGCAGCAACGCGTGATGGAGCCTCTGACACGGCCTTCAAGGCCAGGCTATAGGCCCTGTAAGCCCTAACCCCCACAATGTAGGCCAGCGTTGAGAGGGCCGCCGCTAGGGGCGCCCAGGTGGGGGCATGCGCGGGCTCCAAGCCGAGGGCCGCGGCCATGCTTGCCAGTATGTAGGCGAGCAGGATCCCGGCTGGGCTCGGCTCGAACTTGTACGTCGACGGTAGGGCGTTGAGTGTCACAGAGTATATCATGGGTAGGGGGAGGGCGTAGAGGAGGCCGAGGCCCGCGATGACGGGTGGAGGCCTGATCGAGGCGGCCCCTGCGAGGTAGGCGGCCGCTAGGAGGTTCGTGTAGGCGGCCCCGGCTAGCGAGGCCTTCACCAGCCTCCTCGAGAGCCTGGACGCCAGCGCCGCCGGGAACGCCTCGGCTAGCGAGGCCACGGCTAGGGTGATGGCCCACGCCCTGAGGCCTAGGGCCGCCCCTAGGGGTGGGGCTAGGAGTGCCAGTAGGGGCGAGGCCACGAGGCCCGCCAGCGCGGCGGTCATGAGGGGGTGCTCCCTGCCCCTGAGCGCCGACACTATGTAGGAGGACTCAACCGCTATTACGAAGGCCCCCAGGGCGCCGCCGGCCATCATGTAGATGTGCCACTCAGGCCTCCCGAGGGGTGGGGCTGCGAGGCCCAGGGCTATATATGCCAGGGACGCTAGGATCCCGGCCTTGCTTGAGGCGTGCACTAGGCCTATCTCTCTGGAGCCCATCCTAGGCAAAGCAGGTTCCCCGACGCCGTGTGCGGCGCTGGCATATTACCCTTCGACTTGGGGGGCTGTGGCTTCTTCCTCTATGAGCCTCTCCCTAGCCAGCCTCCTAGCCTGCTCGGCAACCATCTCCTCGTGCTCCCTGTCGCCCTCGACGCCCTGGAGGCGCCTTGAGAGCCTTGATATGACCTCCTCGGGGCCGTAGACTATCAGCTCGTCCCCAGCTAGTATCCGGGTGTCGGGCCTGGGCGCCCCGATGTACCTCATCACGCCATCCCGGCCCCTCCTGTAGATGCCGAGGACCACGGCTCCCTCCTCCCGTAGCCCTGCCTCGCGGAGGGTCTTACCGGCCAGCCAGCTCCCCTCCGAGACCCTGAAGCTCGACACGATGTAGCCCCTAGCTATTCCCAGGAGTGACTCGTAGTCAACAACCCTTATGTCGGTGAACCTGTCCAGAGACCACTCTATAATCCTCCCCAAGACCCTATCGACTAGGGGTGATGTGGCGAACCAGTAGAGGAAGAGGAGGCCCACGCCCAGCCAGAGGAGCCTCCAAGCAGCCTGAGCCGCTGTTCTACCAAGGAAGGCCAATATCAGCGTTGCAACAGCGCTCGAGAAGCCCGCGCTGCCGAGGAGCATGAGCGTCTTGATTATCCTCCTCCTAACGGGGTGCGAGACGACGTACTCGCTCTCCGAGGTGGTGAAGCCGACCCCCGAGAAGGCGCTGGCGGCCTGGAAGCTTGCCACGTCCCTCGAGAGACCCGTGCGCGTGAGGGCGGCTGCTGCGAACTTGTTGATGACTATACTCGTGAATATGATGACCAGCAGGGAGATGAGAGCCTCCAAGCCGGGCCCTACACCTCGGGCTGCCAGCCTAGGCGTGGGGCCTCATAAGCTCTACTCAAGCCCACGGGATGTGTATAGCTTAAAGGTGGGCTCTGCCTCTAGCTACTAGCGAGCAGGTGGGGTGGTTCCTTGGAGTTCAGGATAGCCAGGATAGACCTGAGGGAGTGGAAGGCGAGGGAGGAGAAGATACCCGAGAGCCTCCTAAGGAAGTACCTGGGCGGCAGGGGCCTGGGGGCCTACCTCGCACTCAAGGAGATCCCCCCGAAGATAGACCCCCTCTCCCCCGAGAACAAGATCTACATACTCACGGGCCCCCTAACGGGTACGGGGGCCTTCCAGTCTGGCAGGTACCACGTCGTGGGCAAGAGCCCCCTAACAGGGATCCTCGGGGACTCCAACAGCGGGGGCCAGTTCGGGCCCTGGCTTCGCTTCTCCGGCTACGACGGCCTGGTGATAGAGGGTGCCAGCGACGAGCCAGTCTGGATAAGCATTGTCGACGGCGAGATAGAGTTCCACCCGGCCAAGAGGCTCTGGGGCAAGGGGGTAATCCACACTGAGAGGGTCATAAGAGCCGAGATGAAGACGCCCAGCGAGTACGTTGGGAGCGTGCTGGCCATAGGCCCGGCTGGGGAGAACCTATCGAAGATCGCCGCCATAATGAACGACCGCTACAGGGCCGCTGGCAGGACGGGCCTTGCAGCCGTCCTGGGGGCCAAGAAGCTGAAGGCGATATTCGTTAAGGGCTCTAGGAAGGTTGAGATAGCCGATATGAAGAAGTTCCTCGAGGAGAGTAAGAAGCTCACGAAGAAGATAATGGAGCACCCGATAAGCGAGGCCCTGGGCAAGTACGGGACTGCAGTGCTAGTAAACATAATCAACTCGCATGGAGCCTTCCCCACGAAGAACTGGACACGCGGCACGTTCGAGAAGGCGTTCGAGATAAGCGGTGAGTACCTCGCCGAGAAGTACCTCGTAACCAACAAGGGCTGCTGGGGCTGCGCCATAAGGTGTGCCAGGGTCTCCAAGGTCGACACCGGCCCCTACAGAACCCCCGTATCAGAGGGCCCCGAGTACGAGACCATCTGGGCCTTCGGGGCCAACACTCTGATAGGGAACCTGGAGGCCCTCATAAAGATAAACTACCTAGCCAACGACCTAGGCTTCGACACCATAAGCCTCGGCAACACCATGTCGACGCTCATGGAGTTATACGAGAAGGCTAAGAAGGGGGAGCTACCCGAGGAGAAGGCTAAGGAGCTCATGGAGCTCCTCGGCGACATAGAGCCGACCTGGGGTAACGCCGAGGCCTTCATACAGGCCGTGTGGAGGACCGCTTACAGGCACGGTATAGGCGATATCATGGCCGAGGGGGCCGCCCGCCTGGCGGAGTACTTCGGGAGCCCAGATAGCGCCATACACGTTAAGGGCCTCGAGCTACCAGCCTATGATCCAAGGGGCATCAACAGCATGGCCCTTGCCTACGCCACCGCTAACAGGGGCGGCTGCCACTTGAGATCCTATGCCGTCAGCTTCGACGTCCTCGGGGCCCCGAAGAAGTATGACCCCCTGGCCATTGACATGGAGAAGGTCGAGCTAGTCAAGTACCAGCAGGACTACTTCTCAGTAATAGACAGCCTTGTGGTCTGCAAGTTCAACACCTTCGCCACCGACCACACGGACTACGTGGGAGTGCTCCAAGCAGTTACCGGGTGGGAGGACCTCACGGCAGATGAGCTACTGGAGATAGGCGAGAGGATCTACAATGTAGAGAGGCTCTTCGCCGTCAGAGAGGGACACGGCTACAAGGACTACCTCCCCAAGAGACTCCTAGAGACCCCACTGCCAGACGGCCCCGCCGCAGGGAAGACGGCCAAGGAGGCCCTCGAAGCCTACCTGCCGAAGTACTACGAGCTACGCGGCTGGGAGGACGGGAAACCCAAGCCCGAGACCCTCAAGCGCCTAGGGCTAGACGAGTTCCTCTACATAGTATCCTAGAGCCACTCCCACGCTTCTACCCCCCATTCTTTTCACTCCCTTTTTAGTGGGGCCCGAGGGGAGACTACGCCCGGGGGTGGATGTCTTGAAAGTGGAGGTCCGCCTCCTCCAGGAGTTCCTGGAGATGGCTGGGTGGCATAGGAGGGTCTTCGAGCTGCCCGAGGGGGCCACCGTGCGTGATCTACTGAACATGCTACCC
>JALSQM010000011.1 GCA_026985385.1 Acidilobaceae archaeon
AAGTAGAAGTTGCGGGGCAGACCCTGCAGCTGGTTGGCGGCCTGCCCCCTCTTCTCGCGGTAGTGGTACATGTTAACGTCGTCCACCTTTATACCCCTATCCCTGACGTCGACGAGCCCCCGAGACTCAAGCTCCAGCGCCTGCCACCTCGGCACGTCTAGTTCATCGCCCCTCCTCACGTTCACTACACCCTCGGGGAGTGGTAGAGGGCCTATATCCTTTAGCGCTAGAACCCTGACCGGCTCCATCATGTAATCGAATGCGATGAGTCTAAGCCTCGCATTAAGTGAGCCGGCAATCCTCACCCGGCGCCCCCTATAGGCCCCCTGTGGAGGCGGCGCCGTATTAGGGTGGCGGCCCCGTGGGCGGCCGTTTAATAAGGCCCGGGAACCCTAAGCCGAGAACAGGTGTCAATACTGCCTAGAGGCAGGAGGAGGTCGTCCACCTCGAAGAGGGCTGGAGCCTCTAAGAGCTCGGGAACCAGGGCTACGAGCGCCCGCAAGAGCTCTAGCAGGAGAACAGTGAGGAGGCCGAAGATAGACGTTGATGCAGTGTCGAGCGAGGTCTCAAAGGAGCTGGTTGAGAGACTCGGCCTCGACTACTACGGGTTGAGCCCCGACGATATAAAGGATATAGTAGCGGATATAGTGCAAGGCATAGCCGCTTCGAGGAGCACGAAGCCTAGTAATGAGAGCATCCTCAAGAACATACTTAGGAATAAGGACTCGCTACTCAAGGCCGTGGCAGCAATGCTACTGGATAGGGGGCCCCCATACACCGTGGAGCAGCTGGAGCTCATCATAAGCTATGCCCCGGAGCTCGCTGGGAGGGCCGCGCCCCTCCTATACCACGAGGCTAGGAGGCTGGGCGCTGAGCACATAGTGGAGGCTCTAAGGGATCTATGGAGGCGCTACGGCCGCCCAACCCCCATACAGTGCCCCCGCTGCGGGTTCCACGCCGTCACCCCGGAGCTGACCTGCATGGTCTGCGGCGCCAGCCTAAGCGAGGAGGAGGTGAAGAGGGCCGTCGGCTTCAGGAGGCTCCTAGAGTCGTTCGCTAGGAGGAGTAGCCCACAGCTGGTCCTCGAGGTCATAAGGGCGGGCTACGTCGTCCTGGACGACGAGGTTAAACCGCCCAGCCTCAAGAAGCCCGGGGAGTTCGGTGTCCAGCTCTTCCTCTCGCGGGAGGAGAAGGAGCTGCTCAGATCCCTCCTGGCCTCCCAGGAGAGGGCTTAAACTCCTCCACCTCAACCCCCTCAAGACCCGAGATCCTACAATCGGGGCAGACCCCCCCAGGGGAGGCGCCCCCGCAGAGGGGGCACCTGGCCCGGCTGGAGCCCCTCGCTAGGAGGCCCACGACCTTCTGAACGCTAAACTCCAGCTCGGGCCTCCTACCGGCGACGCTCCAGAACGCCTCTGCCGAGAGGCTCCTGGGCTTGCAGGGGCTCCAGGCGTAGAGCCTCCAGGCGGCGGCTAGGGCTGCAGCCGCCTCTCCCTCAACGCTGTAGAGGAGGGGCGCTACGTGGACGCCGTTTATGTCTACGGACTCCTCCAAGGCGTCACTGAGCCCCCAATCGGCTCCCTCCATGAGGGAGTCCAGCATTACCAGTATCACCGTCGTCCTCGTAACTGGGAGGCCTACGGCCCCGGCGCCTATGAGCCTTGCAGCCGCGGCTGACCACGCCCTGTCTAGGCGGAGGCACGCGCGGAGGCTGGAGGGTAGCCTCCTAAGCCTGAGGAGGGCCTTCCAGAGCCTCGCTCGGGGCAGCTTCATGAGCCTAGCGAGGGAGTCGGGGTGGACATACACCTCCCACTCCCTCCCAGCGGGAACGGCGATGTCCACGGTTACATCGAGGCCGCGGGTGGCCTCGTGAAGCGCCAGAGCCAGGGCCAGACCCAGGTGGGGCGCCGTGAGCGCCGCTGGGACGAGGACCCTCATTCTAGGCCTGAACCCACCCGACCTCGATGCCTGCCTCTTAACAGACCTCGCCAGAGACCTTAGGAGGCACCGCTCGCATAACAGCTCCCCGCTATAGGATCTCTTATACACCGCCCTCCTACCGCAGACGCTACACCGAGGCGCCTCGACTACCACAGCGTAGCACGCACCCCCCGGGGGCTTGTGGGTGTGCGGTATGGGTTTTACAGCCTATGAGGCTGCGAAAGGCTTATATAGAAGTGCAGTGATAATGTGCTGGCGGGAGCCAAGGAGGTTAGGGTAACGGGGGTGCCAGCGATGGCTCTGGGTGGAGTACCCGTAATAATACTCAAGGAGGGCACGCAGAGGACCTATGGTAGGGAGGCGCTTAGGAACAACATACTAGCAGCCAAGGTCCTCGCGGAGCTCCTCAAGTCAAGCCTGGGCCCCAGGGGCCTAGATAAGATGCTCGTCGACAGCTTCGGCGACGTCACGGTAACGAATGACGGTGCAACCATAGTAAAGGAGATGGAGGTACAGCACCCGGCGGCGAAGCTCCTAGTAGAGGTAGCCAAGGCCCAGGACGCCGAGGTAGGCGACGGCACGACGAGTGTCGTAGTCCTGGCTGGTACCATGCTTGAGAAGGCTGAGAAGCTGCTCGACGAGAACATACACCCCTCCACCATCATAGACGGCTTCGTGAAGGCGCAGGAGAAGGCCCTAGAGCTGCTCGACCAGATAGCTGAGCCCGTCAACGTGGAGGACGAGTCCACGCTGAGGAGGATAGCTGAGACCACCATAGCAAGCAAGTACATAGGCCACGGCCCCGAGAAGGAGAAGATAGTTGACATGGTGATCCAGGCCATAAAGATCATCGCCGAGAAGAAGCCGGACGGCACATACGATATAGACCTAGACAACGTTAAGATAGAGAAGAAGAAGGGTGGGAGCCTACTCGACAGCCAGCTCATAAGGGGAGTCGTCATAGATAAGGAGGTCGTGCACCCAGGCATGCCTAGGAGGGTTGAGAAGGCCAAGATAGCCGTGCTAGACGCCCCGCTGGAGATCCAGAAGCCCGACATAACGACTAAGGTCAGGGTCACCGACGTAGAGCAGCTAGACAGGTTCCTCGAGGAGGAGACGAGGCTGCTCAAGGAGATGGTCGAGAAGATTGCTGCTACTGGCGCTAATGTTGTGATTACTCAGAAGGGTATTGACGAGGTTGCCCAGCACTACCTCGCCAAGCATGGAATCCTCGCCGTGAGGAGGGTTAAGAGGAGTGACATAGAGAAGATAGCCAAAGCCACGGGCGCAAGGATTGTGACTAATATAGACGACCTCAAGCCTGAGGACCTAGGCTACGCAGAGCTAGTAGAGGAGCGCAAGGTAGGAGAAGACAAGATGGTATTCATAGAGGGAGCAAAGAACCCAAGAAGCGTAACAATACTAATCAGAGGAGGGTTCGAGAGGCTCGTAGACGAGGCTGAGAGGGCCCTGAGAGACGCGCTGAACTCTGTAGCAGACGCCGTCGTCGACGGTAAGATAGTAGCTGGAGGCGGCGCTATCGAGGCTGAGGTTGCAAAGGGCCTAACAGAATACGCCAAGAGCCTAGCGGGTAAGGAGAGGCTAGCGGTAGAGGCATACGTGAGGGCCATAGAGTCCATACCACAGACACTTGCCTACAACGCTGGCCACGACCCAATCGAGGTGCTAATGAAGCTGAGGAGAGCCCACGCCGAGGGTAAGAAGTGGCATGGAATAGACATCGAGACCGGAGAGATCGTGGACATGTGGGAGAGGGGCATAATAGAGCCCGCACGCGTAAAGATCAACGCCTTGAAAGCTGGCACAGAGGTTTCAACACTAATCCTGAGGATAGACGACGTCATAGCGGCTAAGAGAACTGAAGAAGAGGAGAAGGAGAAGGGCAAGAAAGAGGAGGAAAAGGAGTAAACAAGATAAGCTAGGAGGCTAAGGGTCGATTACCCAATACTCTTCGCCCCTTTTTCAGCTTCCTTGTAGTCCCTTGCAATTACTATATTACTATACCCGTCCTCTCCTCCAGGTGAAGGATTTACTGGGAGTGGGAAATGAGGGGCTTCATTTTACACTTAGGGGGAGTTCCCGGCACCGGTAAGTCTACTGTAGCCGAGCTACTCTCGGGAGACCTATCCTGTAATATTGTTGAAGCCTCTGAGGAGCTGAAGAGACTGGGGCTTACGGAAAAGGATCCCACGGGGCGTTTCACAGAGCTCGCCGGGGTTGGAGGCCTAGAAGCGCTTGTTAACGGCATGAGAGGTCTCCTGGATTCAAACTGTATAATACTAGTGAGTGTATATCCGGAAGCCCTAATTCCGCTTACTGAAGAGGAAAGCATTGCTGTAATTATATTGAGGCTCAACCCTCTGAGCCTAGAGGAAAGACTCAAAGCCAGAGGATGGCCTAGAGCGAAGGTGTTGGAGAACGTGATAGCCGAAGCTACCAATTACTACCACGATGTGCTGCAGGAATATGAGGACATGGTTATAGAGATTGATACGACCAGGAAGACCCCGAAGGCCGTCACAGAGGAAGCGTTGGAAAGACTCCTCTCAATGGATGCGGGATTTAAGGTAGATTGGCTAGAGGATCCCGCTATTATTGAGGCTCTCAGCAAGTGGCTCCACGAGTTCGACCTTTACAAAGAGAGGCTTCTTAATGGACGGAGCGTATACTAACGCCTCCCCAACGCCGAGTCTGCCTAAAGCCTCTATTTCATCACGTCCTAAGCCGAGAGAGTCGCCTATTACTATCTTATCCCTAGAGCTTCTGAGTGCATGAACTATTTTCGTCGATGTATTTAGTAGTATCGGCTCGGATGCATAGGGGGACTGGGTGATGAGGAGGAGGCTCATACCGTATTTCCTGGACTCCGCGGTGAGCTTTTCTACTAAGCTACTATCGCCGCTCATTAGATTATGCGCCTCGTCCACAACGTAAAGCCCCCTAACTCTAACTTTCCCCCTGACACGCCAGTAGTACTCACTAGCTAATACTAGTAGTGAGAAAGCCTTCCTCGCTATTGTAAGCTTTAATGCGCTGGCATCCACTACTATAATATCACTCGTTTCGCCTATTAGGGGTACTTTACTCTTACTAAAGACGACAGGGTATTTCTCGGCTAGTATCCCGATCTTGCGTAGGAGCCCCCTCTTAACCTCCCGATCCCACTTACTCTCCTCTGCGAGGCTTTCGATGTAGTCTAACAGCTCACTTATACTCTCTGGCTTATACTTACTCATCACCTTTTGGAGTATGTAAGCCTGCGGACCGCTTAGGTCTAATGCTAGAGTCAAAACTTCAAGTAATATA
>JALSQM010000012.1 GCA_026985385.1 Acidilobaceae archaeon
AGCGCTACCTCGTGGTGGGTTCACAGTGGTTCTAAGAGGATCCCCGGAGGGCTACTCCACGCCCCTCCAGGCGCCCCTCTACACGGGCCCCAGGATCGAGTACTGGGACGTTGAGGCGGTCATAGTGCTCGCAACATTCAAGAGGGAGAGCGTGGAGCCAATCCTACCCGAGGGCCTGGAAGCCCCCGGCGATCCTTTGCTAGGCGTCCTATGGATCGGACACTACCCATTCAGCACCGTCGGAGTATATGACGAGTTCCTAGTTGCACTTCAGGTCCTAAGGGACGGGGAGCTAGGCTACTACGTGCCCTACATCTACGTCACAAACGACGCGGCGCTAGCGGCTGGGAGGGAGGTGCTCGGCGCCCCGAAGAAGCTCGCCGACATAAGGCTCGTCAAGGGGGTGGGCTCCAGCGTCGTCGGGGAGGCTAGGAGGGGCTCCATGGAGGCCATCGTGGAGGTGAAACCAGAGTCCTACGCGGACGAGGGCACCCTGAGGGCCCTCATACCCGAGGAGGGCGTTGACATGTACTCCCTCAGGCTACTACCGCCCGCGGGCGAGTCCGAGGGCGTAGCACAGCTCGTCCACTGGAAGGCCTACATGTACTTCCAGAGGAGGCCCTCCGGCAGGGTCAGCGCTATGATGGGGCCAGCAAGGGCCTCCCTGAGGGGTTCGGTGGAGGATCCCATAGACTCTCTAGGGCTCGCGGGAGCCGAGCAGGGGTTCTACGCGGTCTTCGACATGACCCTCGAGCCCCGGAGAGTCGTCGTCGAGTGGAGGGTTAAGCCCTCCTAGAGGCCTAGAGGGGGGTGCTGGGCTGTGGCGCCCGAGATACTCGAGCACACGTTCTACCCCCACACGAACGAGGCCAGGCTCCTGAGGTCCTCGGTCATAGAGTTCGCTGAGGCTCACGTAGCTCCGAGGGCCCTGGAGGTCGATAGGGCGGGCGCCGAGGATGCCCTAGAGTATGCTAAGGAGATCGTTAGGAGGGCCGCGGAGGCGAGGCTGCTCTCACTCATAGTACCCGAAGAGCTGGGAGGACCCGGCGGGTTAACCTATGAGGGGTCAAATGTGCTCGAGGTTCTATCATACTATGACGCGGGGACCGCCACTACTATAGGAGCCATATGGCTCGGCCTACTCCCGATATACATAGCCGGCCTAGGCGATGGAGGGGAGAGCTGGAGGAGGTGGCTCAAGCCGTTCCTAGAAGCCGAGGAGAGGGGGGACCCGCAAATCTGGGCCTTCGCGATAACGGAGCCGGAGGCTGGCAGCGACTATGAGAGGGTGGAGCCGGGCTCCAAGCCCTCCCTCACAACGGTAGCGAAGCCCCTGCCCAGCGGGGGCTACGAGATTAGTGGCAGGAAGATATTCATCTCCAACGGCCCCATAGCCAGCCACGTCACAGTGTTTGCCGTGACCGACCCTGAAAGGCCCATTGAGACGATGATGTGCGCTGTCGTCACGAGGGAAATGGGCTTCAAGGTAGCCCAGGTATTTGATAAGATGGGCCACAGGAGCAGCCCCACGGGAGAGCTGGTATTCGAGGAGGTGAGGGTTCCCCCGGAGAACGTCGTCTGCAAGCCCGGCAGTGGCTGGGAGTTTGTCGAGATGACACTAACGCTATCGAGGGCGCCTGTTGGAGCGATAGGGCTTGGGATAGCCAAGAGGGCGTTCCAAGCCGCGCTGGACTACGCTAAGACCAGGATCCAGGGCGGCAGGCCGATAGTGGAGCACCAACTAGTCAAATACAAGCTCTCAGCGATGCTTGAGAGGGTAGCGTATGCTGAGAGTCTAATATACACGGTCGCGAGGAAGATAGACGAGGCGCCCACGCCGCTTAAGATAGTAGAATCCAGCGTAGCTAAGGCTGTGGGAGCCGATGTCGCCGTCCTAAACTCGATCGACGCCATACAGATCTACGGTGGCTACGGATACATGAGGGAGACTGGTGTCGAGAAGCTCTTGAGGGACGCGAAGCTCATACAGATATATGAAGGCACGAATGAGATTAACAGGCTCACAGTTATGGAGCGCTACCTCGAATACGGCGGGGTACTGCTAGACTAGCCGCTACTCGCCCAGGCTCAACTCGTCCTCTCTATAGAGTACAGCGTCGGTGTGGAGTATACTCCGCTCATCAACCCAGAGGACTGCTCCGTCCGGTACCCTCTCGATGAGCAGCATTCCCCCCCAGTAGCCCTTAACCCTGAAGGGGGCCCCACCGAGATCTAGGCCCTCGGCCCTCACGGGCCTCGAGGGGGGCTCAGGGGGTATTACCCGGAAGATCTCGCCACCCCACTCTACCCCGAGGAGCTTTGAAGCCCTCTGGGCCGCATCCGATAGAGTCGCCGCGGCGGCGCCGGGGGGCGGCAGCCTCCTATGACGGCCCGAGCGCGGCCTATGCTCGCTTGCTATACCCTCGCGGGAGACCGCCATCTCAGCTCTTCGAGCGCTTAAGGCGGAGTCGAACGTAGCCAGGGTTGTGGCGGCGGAGTGCGGCTGCTCGGCCACCCTCTCCAGGATTCTCCAGGACCTCGTGGATCCCACCTTCAGGTGGCCTCCGTACTGGACTAGGAGGTACACCGTATACTCAGCTTTAACCCTCCTATCGAGCTCCCTGCAGGCCTCTAGGGCCCTCTCACCCTTCAACCCCATGCAGAGGTCGTATAGGAACCTCTCACTCCTCCTATGTTGCCTACAGTACTCGTGCTCTCCCTGAACGGCTTCCGTGCAATAAATCCTCCTCCACGGCAGATCCCTCCTGTCCAGGGGGCCGCTGTGCCATTTGCAGTACCTCCTCCAGGGACGGGGCGCGAACAGGAGGGGCCCCCTATACCTCCCTACATCGGGGTATCCCAGGGGCTGTAGTATCAGCGAGTCGAGGGTGACACTATACTCCTTAACAACGAAATACTCGCCTCCAGCAAGCATTGAGGCCTGATACCTTGCGACACCCGCCTCCCTAAGGATCTTATATGCAAGCCTCAGGATCCCCCTAGCCTCAGGCAGCCTAAGACACCCCCTACCCATGCTGGTAGCCGGGTGACTTAGGAGTTTTCCCCGTTTACACTCTAAACTCGTGGTTCCGTGGTTCCACTAAGGAGGCGTCTCTTAAATGGGCCCCCTATAGAGGGCTTTAATGCCGCGCTGTCGCGGTCAAATCTAGTGCGAACATATTTATAGAGTAGGGGTGTAAGCATTCATGGCAAGGTGGCCCTCATGACGGGCAGGACAGCGCTCTACGCCTGGCTCGCATTCCTAGTAATAGTAATAGCCGTGTCGGCCGCCTACCTGCCAAAGTACTACCACACCTACGAGGTATGGCAGGACAGGGACGCCATACCCTGGGGCCTCCTAGTTCCGTCCTACGTCTACTTCGCACTAGCCTCAACAGGGTCTAGCATAGTTAACAGCCTATACACGGTCTTCGGCTACAAGGGTGAGAGGAAGGGGTTCGAGAAGGTCATAAAGCATGGCGTGTGGTTCTCACTCATAACAATAATACCCGCCTGGATAATGATTATACTAGACCTGGGGAGGGCCGACCACTTCACATGGATGATAAAGGGCTTCAACGTGGAGTCAAGGATCGCCTGGATGGGAGTCCTCTACTCGTTCTTCTTCCTCATGCTACTAATAGAGCTAGTCTACTTCATAAGGGCCGACGCTAACCCCCGGCTCAAGGAGTGGAAGGCAGCGGAGCTCACCATAGCGATACTCGTACTCTTCGCCACCATAGCAGTGCACAGCAACCTAGGAGAAGTCTTCGGATGCAGCACGGGGGTTCCCGGCTGGTATGGATCCCATGTGGGGGCCTACTTCATAGCCAGCGCAGTCCTCATAGGAGCGGCCTGGCAGGCCTTTTACTACACAATAATATACAGCCTCAAGGGCGGCCTCTCGGGCGACAAGGTATTCGAGGCCGGCGAGACCGGCCTGAACAACGACCTCAGGGCATTCATAACTAAGACCTACAACCTCATATTCCTAGTCGGCATACCCACCCTAGGCTTCTTCGAGCTATGGAACGCTATAGCGGCCTACTACTACCCGCCGGCCTGGGCGGCGTTCAAGCAGCTGCTCTACGGGGAGTTCAAGGCCGACTACTGGATAATAGAGATAGGCTTCGGCCTCATAGTATCGACGATACTAGCGATATACGGCTACCTGAGGAGGAGCCTCGCCGCGACATTCGTGAACGCTATAATACTAATACTGGCGGGCTACGTGTCGAAGATAGACTTCATAATAGCGGGTCAGATAGGCAGGCTAGCATTCTCCTACGGGGGACTCACCAACAACCTTAACCCATACCACGTCCGCTTCTGGCCGTACCACTTCGAAGTACCCACCTCAGAGGCGATGATGCTTGTGCTGGCGGTCAGCATCTGGCTCTTACTCCTGACGCTGGGCGAGGTGCTCCTCCCACTCGAGAGGGGTGAACCACCCAAGAGGTGGTGGGTCTTCAGGTAGGGGGTGACTCGCAGTGGTTAGCGGGGGCTTAACGAGGAGGGAGTTCCTCAAGCTCGCGGCTATAACGGGTATGATACTCAGCGTCAGCGGTGTAAGCTATGAGACCCTGAAGAAGACTAGGAGAGCCGCCGAGGCAGCTGCCGCCTCGCCCAAGGTGGTGTATAAGCCTAACAGGTGCGCCATGTGCCCGCAGACATGCTCGATAATGGTTAGAGTAACGAATGGTAGGGCGGAGAGGATACTAGGCAACCCCTACGGGTTCCCCCTGAACAGGGGAACGATATGCGCTAGGGGCAATATGGGTGTCTTCAGGCTCTACAACCCCGACAGGCTCATGCACCCACTCGAGAGGGTTCCTGGATCACGTAGGGGCGAGTGGAGCTTCAAGACCACCGACTGGGTTAAGGCCTACAGGGAGGTCCTGAGCATCTTCAAGGAGAAGCTGAGCGCTGGCGAGGCAAGGAAGATTATTGGAACAACCGGCTGGGCCACCTGCGACCTATACAAAGAATTCTACATAGCGTTCGCAAGGGCTCTTGGGCTCACGAATGTGCCCAACGAGTCTATGGGCTCCTGCTTCATACCAAAGGCCCTCGGCTGGAGTAGCGTCATCGGAGTGGGGGCTCACCCGCATATAATGACTGACTTCGACAATGTAAGGTACCTAATAGTCACGAGTAGGAACCACGCCGGCAGCGTCGCCATAGCCCATGCTTCAAGGCTTGGCCAGGATATGAGGAAGTTCAAGCTAGTGGTA
>JALSQM010000013.1 GCA_026985385.1 Acidilobaceae archaeon
TATGCGTTCTCGGAGTAGGGGGCTTCTACGCCTTCTAGCCGGGTGCCCTAGCCTAGGCTCCCCACCCACAAGCACCGCGTCAACCTCGACACCGTCAACCCCCTCTCTCAGGTAGCGCCTGAGCCATCTGAGAGTGTTAGCCCTGTGACCCACTATCAGCGGGCACGCAGCCACCTCGCCTCCCCAGAGGAGCCGGTCCCCCGAGGATCCTAGCAGTCTTTAGCGGTGAACCTCGTACTTGTACCGCGGATCCCCTCCTCTACCACCGCTCCCCCCACCCGATACGCCGAGGCATACAAAGTCCTCGTCTACTATCGCCCTAAGCGCCTCCGCTAGCAGTTTGCTACAGTAATCACCCCCCTCGAGCCTCTCTACTATGGGCACCAGTATTTCGTCGAGGAGCCTCAGCCTCGCCGTGGAAGCCGAGGAGTCCCCCCGAGCCTCAGCTGCCGCTAATAGGCCGGCGAATATCAGGGCATGAGCTAGGCTATCGGCTGGCGCTAAGGGGCTACAGACGGGTACAAGGCCCCTAGAGGCGAGGAGATCCGTTAACGTGCTCCTAGCCTCCCGGCCGAGGCTCTCCCCCACACTCAGGTTAAAGGGGCCTGGGCACTCAAGCATGTAGGCCTGCACGAGTGGGGGCTCGCTACCCGAAGGCTCGGATCGCATGCCAGCAAGGTGCTCGCCGAGGGCTATATAGGCCTCTGAGACCTCCTCGAGGCTGCAGTCCTCCACGAACGCATCATCCCCAGGGCCTGCCCTACCACTCGTTAGAGCGGTGGTTTAAGGCGGTTATTGTTGTTTTGAGTCCCCAACCCTGACCCGCCCGTAGGCGGGAATGATGGGCACGGCTACGATAGACTAGACCTGATCCCAGCAGCCCTAGGCTTGCCGCATGGGGGTTCGGGTGCCTATAGTAGCGTCGTGTATACTCTGTCTCTACGCGTCCCCGTCTCTATAGGGCCTTTGTAGCACATGGAGGGCGGTCTGGATCGTCAACCTTAACTCCTAGGAGGAGACACCTACTAAGGGACTCACTGTAGAATATACACTCCCTGCAACTCCTGGCGGGTCTCCCGTCAGCCGTCAACCCCCTCGTTGCAGGAGCCGGGGCTGGCTTCGGCTGTGCCCCGCCAGCCTCTTCCCTAGCCTTCGGAGCCGCTGGGGCTGCCGGAGCCTCTCTCGGAGCCGCCTCTGTAGGGGGAGCCTCCTTCTCCGCCTTCTTCCTCGCCTCAGCCTCGCGGTAGAACCTACAGTTTTGATACCTCTCCGTTAGGCAGGGGAATGCTAGGGGGTTAACGGGTCCTCCCCGGGCCCTACAGTAGACTAGCGCTCCCCTCCTCTCGGCGTAGGGGCATGGCAAAAGCTCGCACCTCCCCGCGGGGCTCGTGTAAAGAGGGGGAATGGGGTCTATACCTCTTTGAGGTGCTAGGCTAAGTTGCAGCAGCTGCCTCGAACTCTTTGAGGAGATAGTACGAGCCCAGCATAGCCAGCAGCGCCGGGAAGACCCCGCCGAAGAGGTACCAGAGGCCCAGCGTGAGAGCCCCGAGCTCCTTGGCGGGGGAGTACGCTGGGAGAGTGAAGCCGTGTATCACGAATCCGAGGCCGTAGAATAGCGTTGAGAGGGTTCTCAGGGGCCTCCATAGCTTTAGTAGTATGTAGAAGCCCACTATCAGCGCTACGGGTACAAGTATCCCCAAGACCCTGCCAGCACTGGATATGAGTATCCTCTTGTCTAGGGGCTGTATGTGGGAGAAGTTTAGGGCAAAGGTCTCGGAGACTCCCACGACGAGTATCAGTATTGGTATGTAGAGCGTGTAGAGCTTCTTCTGGGTGCCAACTAGATATGCGGCGAACAATTCTTCCATCATAGCCCAGAGTATTATGAAGACCCCCCTCACAGCGTCTAGTGTTAGCATGTAGTTCAGCTTATCGGGCGGTATCTTATCCCAGCTACCGCCAGCTAGGGCTAGCAGTTTTGACTGAGTCACCCCGTCCAGCACGCTCTCCAAGCCGACGAATATGAAGCCCAGCGCTAGTATTAGGAGGGCCTTATTTGAGGTTTTAGTGTAGACATAGTAGACGTAGGCGGCCGCTATGAATAGGATTACACCGGTAGCGTATGGGAACGCCACCTGGTAGTACACGGCCCACTACACCGGGGAGGGGCGGGTGCTAGACTCCTATAAGATGTTTGCACCAACACTCAGCCCTTAATGGCTTCTCATTTAACATTTATGAGTTTAGTTTCGTCGGTAACTCTAGGTACTTCCAGCTAAGGTACTCGTTGAAGTACTCCGGGTTCAAGGGTTCTCCCGTCGCTTTCTCCACTAACTCCGCGGGGGGATAGGTGGCGCCCCACCTGTGTATGAGGTCCCTGAGGGCCTCTCTGATGGGTGTGAAGTCTAGTTGCTCCACTCTACTCCATATATTATCTACCCTCGCCTCTACAGCCCTCCTCACCTGCGCCGCTATAACGTTGCCAAGCGTGTATGTTGGGAAGTAGCCTATTGACCCCATTGCCCAGTGTATATCCTGTAGTATGCCCTCCGAGTCGTTCCTAGGCCTGATACCCAGGTTCTCCTCCATGAGGCTGTTCCATAGATCCCTGGCCTCCCCGGGCTTCGCCTCTCCCCCGATGAGCATCTTCTCCAGCTGGTACCTCACGTATATGTGGAAGTTGTATGTGACCTCGTCGGCGTCAACCCTTATGTAGTCGGGCCTAACTATTGTGAAGTACCTGTATATATCAATCCAATCATATCTACTCGTGAACCCCAGCTCTTCATCGAGTACCCCCTTGATAGCCCTAGCGAAGTAGGGGCTCCTCCCTATTATGTTCTCCCAGAACCTACTCTGGCTCTCGTGGACCCCCGAGCTGACCCCTGACTGGAGCGGGGTGGCTGCGAGGTTCCTATCGACTTGGAGTTCGTAGAGGGCGTGGCCGAACTCGTGTATCACAGCCATGAGGGTCCTCCTGAAGTCCTTCCCCTCATACCTAGTCGTTATCCTCACATCGTCGATGCTGAGCGCTATAGTGAAGGGGTGGGCTGACACGTCGAGTCTCGCCCTGTCCCAAGGATATCCTAGCGCAGTGAGGATCCTCCTATTAACCCTCTCCATGGCAGCCCTGTCGTAGCTCACTTCCTCAAGCTCGTGCCTCTCAGGGTAGAAGCCCCGTGAGCGCACTTTATCCAGTACAGACCTGCTGTGAGGCAGTATCGATGCGAACACCCTATCCATAATATCGACTGTGAGACCCTCCTCGTAGAGGTCCAGGAGAGCGTTGTAGGGGTGGCCCTCATAGCCCAAGTGCTCTGCTACCTGCCTGTTCAACTCTACTATCCTCTCCAGGTAGGGTTTGAATATGCTGAAATCAGACTTGGCCTTGGCCTCCCTCCAGGCGGTGAGGGCCTCGGGCCTCAGCCTCTCCATCTCCCAGACTATTTTCTCCGGTATACTCCTAGCTATCCTTATAGCCCTCTGAAGCACCCTAATCAGGCCACGCTCGTAGACCGTCAGCTCCTCCCTGGAGGCCGCCTTCTCCACAAGCTCCACGAAGCCGGGCTCGAGTAGGAGCCTCCTAGAGAGGGCGGCGATCTCAGCTGCCGCTAGGCCCCTGTAGCTACTCGCGGCTCTAGGCATGTTGGTCTCTGTGTCCCAAGCCATTAGGGAGGAGGCGTGGTTCAGGGCCCATATGACCCTGTAGCGGCCGATTATCTCTCTCACAACCTCGTCCTGGAAGTAGCCTGGCACAGGCTCTACAGCCCTAGGAGACTCGCTCAACGCTTCCACCGGGGGGATCAAGGGTCTTCAAGGGTTCTTGAGCTTAGCAGGTAGGCTGTAGGGGTCGGGGCATCAACGGCTTTAATGGTCGCTCGAGTTCAGGGACTCGCAGGCCGCCAGCACGGCCAGTCTCTTGAGTACTATTATCAGCGCCTCCACTATGCCGTGGAGCCTCGTGTCGCCCCTGCTAGCTTCCTTCTTTAACTCCTCGAGCTCCTTTAGAGCGTTTGATAGCCTCTTTATACTACCCACCGATGCCCCGCCAGACACCTCAACTGCGATCCTCGAGAGCTTCCCTAGTAGGGGCTGTATCTCGGGGCGATCCCTACCCTCGGAGTTCATTATCTCGAAGAGTATGTCAGCTATTGAAGCTAGGAGGGGAGCACTGCTAATGCAGCTCCGGCTCCTCCCCCTAAGTATAGAGGCTATGAGCGCCTCGATTTTCTCGTCGCTCTCTGCATTACCCCCCGCGGCCAGCATTGATAATAGGAGGGCCCCTAAGGCTCTTACGTGGAGCGAGTAGGCTGTCTCGTCGAGCTTGAAGGCCGCCACTACCCTGCCCTGGCGCGCCTCTACCACGTCGTGTACGAGGGGGTTTGACTCTAGGGTCGCCACGATATCCCCGGGGTCCAGCTTTATGCTCCTCGGGTTCCACTCGAAGCTAACGCCAGCATAGCCCAGAGCATAGGCGCAGTAGACGATCCTCTCAACTCCGAAGGAGAGTATTACATTGTTCACCCTGACTCTGAGTACTAGGGAGCCCTTACCGTTATCCCTAGAGGCTGGAACTATCTTGAGTACCTCACCCTCATCAATTACGGCCACCTCGTCTCCCGGCCTTATGTTGAGCCTCTTAGCCCAGTGCTTCGGTATTGTCACGACTAGGCTTGAGCCGCCTAGCCTCTGAACCCTTCTCAGCTCTGCCTCTCCCTGAGCAATAGCCATCCCGCTCAGCCCCCAGTAGTACTGGTTTCGGGTACCCCCTTATTAGTTTAACGCTGTTAAAGGAGCGCTTTCCCCGGGAACCCCTCCTACAATGCAATGCTTCTCAGAGTACTTCTATGGCGAATAGGGCGGAGATGAGCGGGCGGGTAGACACTTAAACCCTCCAATAGGCTGGCTAGCATGGGGTCGAGCATGCCCCCCTTCTACCCGAGGAGGAAGCTGCCCCTCATGGCGAAGGATATAATGGCCTCCCCCCCGGTTACAGTTAATGATAAGGCGAGGCTCTCCGATGTAGCCAAGCTCATGTGTGAGAAGAGGATCGGTAGCGTACTCGTGGTCAACGAGGCCGGTAGGCTTATAGGTATTGTAACCGAGAGGGACCTAGCCTGTGCCGTCGCGAAGAAATGCGAGGACGCCCCAGTCTGGGCCTTGATGACTGAGAACCCCGTCACAGTCAAGCCTGA
>JALSQM010000014.1 GCA_026985385.1 Acidilobaceae archaeon
CACATTAGCGGGATAGCTAAAATGTTAACCTTAGAGGGAAACAATCGCTAAGCCCAAGGTGGCGGATCATGATAAACCAAACCACCCACACGGAAGAAAGACAATACGCAAACAATCGGAATCGAGAGTTATCCATCCACCGGCTCGAAGGAGGGGTTTAAAGGGGGTTTAAGTGTGTTTTTCTGGTGTTAGTGGTTGTGTTTTTAGTGCTCCTGGTATTGCTAGTGGTATTGTTGATACTGTGAGGACTAGGAGTGGTGCTGGTATGTGTAGGGGTGCCTGTGTTAGTGGTGCTTTGGGGCCCCACGCCGCTATTAGTGCTGCGTTGAGTGTTGTGCCTGCTAGTATGCTTGCTAGGGCTGTGGGTGCTGGTAGTCTCTTGCCCGTTGCTAGGGCTGCTATTGTTGGTGGTGCTAGTGGTAGTAGTAGTACGCTGGATGTGACGGCTAGGGCTACTATGTAGCTGACCCTAAGCCACGCAACGACCGCCATGGCAGCCGCCACTGCTAGGGCGGCCGCTATGCCCCTGAGGTGGGACTCCCTGCCTGGTACTAGGTCCCTCTCGGTTGTACTCGTTATTGTTAGGAGTATGCTGTCCGCCGTCGAGACGGCCGCTGCTACTATGCTTGTAAACACCAGCGCTGTGAGGGCCGGGTGCGCCAGGGCTATGAGGTCGGGTGTCACGGAGTCGATGCCGTGGGGCTTCAGGGGTAGGATCCCGAGGGTGGAGCCTGCCCTGGCTAGCAGGCCTGTGAGGGTCACTAGTATGGTGTAGAGTATACCGAAGAACCCGAAGCCCCTAACCATACCAGCCAGGGCGGCCTCGTCCCTGGCGATGTAGAGCCTCTGAACCACCTGTGGGTTGGTGACGGCGAAGAACACCCAGGGCGTTATGAATGCTATGAAGCGCGGCAGAGGCCAGTGGCCCCCGAGGCCTAGGAGGCCCACGGACTCCAGGGCCTTGGTGACCCCGTGCCAGCCGGCGCCGCCTGCGACCCTGGCCCAGACCCAGGCTAGGAGCCCCACGGCGGCCCCCAGCATTATGAGGCCCTGGAGGGCGTCTGTCACGGCTACGCTCCACATGCCTGCGACGAGGCTCCAGGCCAGCATGACTGCTAGGGCTAGGATTATCCCGGCCTCGTAGTAGCCCCTAGACCCCCCGGCTAGGCCGGCTAGCGCCTCCCCTATACCCTTCAGCTGCCCGGCGGCGTAGGGTATCAGGGCCACTAGGTAGAGGGCGGCCGCCACCGCCCCCACGGCTCTGCTGCCGTAGAGGTCTGATAGCATCCCGCTGGGGGTCACCCACCCCCTCTCCCTTGAGAGCCTCCAGGCCCTCCTAGAGAGCCAGGCTAGGAGCGCCATGGTGGCGGTGAAGTATGACAGCTCGAAGCCCTCCGCCCCCACGCCTGTGAAGTACGAGAACCCGACGAGGCCCACTATCATGAAGGCGCTGTAGGTCGTCGCAGCGTATGTCATGGCCGCTAGGAAGCCCCCCATCCTCCCCCCGGCTACGTAGTACTCGCGGGCGGCCCACCTGGGCCCGAGGAAGCGGCGGGTCCACACAGCCAGGGCGGTGCCGATCACTAGGTAGGCTGCCAGCACCGCTAGGGAGGCCTCAAGCCTGGCCGCCACGCCTCCACACCCCCGATACTACCCATGCTATAGCGTAGGAGGCGACTGCGACTGCGGCCCAGTAGGTGTAGAGCACCCAGCCCCGGAGGCCTAGGGCGTAGGGGGCGAGCATGAGCAGCACTAGTACTACCCCCGCGAGAGCGGCCGCCCTCTCAGCGGCCTCGGGCCTCAACGCCCACACCCATGGAACGATCGTTCTCCAAGTATTTAAGCCTTGGAGCCCTACAGCGGGGCGGGGCTGCGGGCTTGAGGTGGGAGCCCGACAGCGTCGACGCAGAGATAGTGGGCTACATAACCGAGAACGGGCCGACGACGCTCTCAGAGCTCGCGAGGGCCCTGGGGATGGCTAAGAGCGCCCTGTGGAGGAGGGTGAGGAGGCTCGCCGAGGCCGGCATCCTAGAGGCTAGGAGGGTGGGCGGCACCCTCATCATCTCCGCGGGCGAGCCCCGGGGGCCCCCGCCTCTTGTGAGGCTGGGCATCCTGAGGGCTAGCGAGTACCCCTACATACTCGGGCTCGCCAGGAGGCTCAGGGACCTCTTCCACTCGGTCAAGGTGCTGGTATACGACGAGGCTAGGAGGCTCGCAATAGACCTAGCCGCCGGCAGGATCCACCTAGCAATGGCGCCACTCGTATCGCTACTACTAGCCCACAGGCTCAGCGGTGGGGCCGTCCACGTAGTAGGGGGAGGCAGCGGCGGTGGGGCCGTGATAGCATGGAACCGCGATGGAGGCACGGGGCACGCGACCACTATGGCGTCCAGCATGGAGCTATGCGCCGAGCTACACGGGCTCCCCGGCCCCCGGAGGTACGCTTCAAGCGGCGAGGAGCTACTAGCCCTACTAGCCCGGGGCAGGGTTGGAGCCGCGGCCCTCTGGGAGCCCTACGCCTCCAGGGCCGCCAGGGCGGGGTTCGAGGTCGAGGACTGCGGCCTCCCCGTGTGCTGCCTCCTCGGCGCCCACAGGAGCCTGGAGCCCCTCTACCCCAAGATAGCGGCCGCCATGGAGGAGAGCGTCTCAGAGGCTAGGAGGGGGGAGTGGGATCCCCAGGCCTACTCCAGCCTAACAGGGATCCCCGCCGTCGAGGCCGAGGAGACGGCTAGGCGCTACACCCTCCTAGAGGAGCCCCCCATCAGCGAGGTCGAGAGGGCGTGGGACTCCATCTCCAGGGCCGCCGTCCCCCCGAGGAGCCTGGGGGACCTAATGCCGCTACACGCCTAGGGATTACTGATCCGCTAGAGTAATACCTACCAATTAACTGGTGCAACAGGGCGTAACCCTATTTAAGGCCCGCGAACACCCGTACCACGTGAGGGGCCAGTAGCCTACGTAGAGATGCAAAAACCGAGACGCGGGTGCGAGCTGTGATGGGACTCTCCGGCCCCCGCGGGGGGGCTGCAGGCGGGATAGGCAGGGGCCTCAGGGCGCTCCTGAAGGTGGAGCAGACCAGCCTAGAGGGTGGGATCCCCAAGGCGGCCCCGCGGGGCAGCAGCCCTCCCGGGGGGCGGGAGCCCCTCGAGAACCCCTACATCTCCTTCATAGTGCCTAGGATGGACGGCAAGCTCAGCTCGAGGCTCCTAGGCGATAACGTCTGGATAGCCAGGCTGAAGCTTAGGGCTCTGAAGAGGGAGTCCAAGGCGGGCGCTGATGTGGACTACGTGCTCGCTAGGATAGTAGAGGTCCACCACGTCAACGGCCACCCGGTCTACGCCTCCCTCCGCGTGAGGGAGGTTGAGCTCCGGATCCTCGCGGTCGATGGGAGGGTCGGGGTGGCGCTTGTGAGGCCGGATGGGGGCCTCATAGGCAGGATAGCGCTCGACGAGGCCCTCAAACTCCCCCGGGGCCAGGCCCTGGTATACACGCTCAGAACCCCCCTCCCCAAATAGTGGCTGGAGCCGCTGACGAGGCATAGCAGGCCCGAGGGCCCCCTAGGGCCCTGTGAGGTCTCCGCGCGGGCCCGAGGCAGCCCCCTTAACCCCCCGTGAAGGCCAGCTCCTCCTTGGGGTGCCCTGAGTGGGTGGAGTCGCCGGCGAGTTCCTGTCGTTCGACGATGTAGTCATAGTCCCCGGCGAGGCTAGGGTAGAGCCTTCCCTAGTCGATGTAACCGGTAGGATAAGCGTTGGTAGGCCCCTCTCCGTGCCCGTCGCCTCGGCCCCCATGGACACGGTGACCGGGTGGAGGCTCGCGGTCCTCCTCGCGAGGGCGGGTGCCATAGGGGTTATACACAGGAACATGAGCGTCGAGGAGCAGGTGGCCGAGGTTAGGAGGGTCAAGGAGTCTCCCCCCTCGATATGGGCTGAGGTCGCCAAGGCGGGTCCCGGGGAGTCGTTCGAGGACGTCATGCTTAGAATGGAGGAGCTGGGGGTGGGCGCCGCCCTAGTCGTTGACTCGAGGGGGTTCCACGGCGTCTACCTCGCCCCCGGGGTTGACGCCGCCCTCTGGGCTGGTAAGGCTGAGGCCGTGAGGATCCTATACGAGACGGTCAAGCCCCTACCCACCGTCGACGATTGGGGGAGGCTCGCCGTCGCAGCGGCTGTTAGCCCCTTCGACCTCAGGAGGGCTAGGGCCCTAGAGGAGGCGGGTGTAGACGTGATAGTCGTTGACGTGGCCCACCTACACAACTCAAACGCTATCCAGGCCCTCTCCAGGCTCGTGAAGGAGGTCTCAGCCGACGTGGTGGCCGGCAACATAGGCACCCGGGAAGCCGCCCTCGACGTGCTATCGAGGGCGGAGGGGGTGGCCGGCCTGAGGGTTGGGATATCGAGTGGAAGCATATGCAAGACAGGCGAGGTGGCCGGGGCCTCGGTCCCCACGCTCCAGGCCGTGCTCAACGCTAGGAGCGCCCTCGAGGAGCTGGGGCTCGCTGGTAGGATCCCGATAGTAGCTGACGGCGGGATTAGGGGGCCGGGCGACGCTGCCAAGGCGGTAATAGCCGGGGCCTCGGCGGTGATGGGGGGCAGGATATTCGCTGGCACCGAGGAGGCCGCGGCCCCGAAGGTCAGGGTGGGGGATAGGCTCTACAAGCCCTACAGGGGCATGGCCTCGCGGGGGGCCATGGAGGCAAGGTTCGCGGCCGATAGGTACTCGAGGCCGAGTAAGGCCATAGAGGAGGGGGTCGAGGGCCTCGTACCCTATAGGGGCAGCGCCCTAGGCGTCGTAGCCGAGATGGCCGCGGGCCTCCAGGCCGCCCTAGGCTATGCTGGGGCCTCGAGCCTGAGGGAGGCCTGGGAGAGGGGGAGGCTGGCCAGGGTAACGCCTGCCGGTAGGGGCGAGGTGAGGCCGCACGACGTCATACTAGGCTAGTAGTTGAGGTAGAAGGCCACCTCAGCCGGGCTCGGGTAGGCTGCTAGGCCCCTGGACTCGGCCCTCTTGACCTCTATGTAGGCCTCCACGAGGCTCCGGGGGAAGGCCGGCTTCAGCCACTCGCTGTCGGACTCCAGCTCGTCCAGCGCCTCCTCCAGGCTCCGGGGGAGCTCCCTCACGCCTAGGGCCCTCCTCCTCTCGGGGGTCGC
>JALSQM010000015.1 GCA_026985385.1 Acidilobaceae archaeon
CCACCATGTTCTCGCTGGGCATGCCTCTCGGCCCCGGGGGGCTGGCTAGCTTCTTTGGTATATTACCTCTTCTAGTAGGCTCTTGACCCTGTGGATCTCTATGGTGCCGGCGTCGCCTCTGCCTATGGTGCCCTGGGGGTCGTAGACTGCTAGGACTCCGTGCCAGTCGTGGACGGCGTCGTCCGGGCCTCTATCGTTCTCCTCCAGGTAGGGGCTGGGCCACCCCAGGGTGCCTGCGGGCCTCCAGTTCAGGTCGTCCAGGTACACCATGAGGTCTGGTGGGTCGCCGTTCACCTCTGGGTATAGCTCTTGTGGTGTGTAGGCCTTGTTATCCCAGGGCTCGCCGCCCGGGCCTTTGATGGCCTCTATGTCCCTCCTCAGCTGCTTGATTGTGTCCTCGTAGTACCTCGGCTCTACGGTGCCACGCCTCTCCCTCCCTTTGAGGTTTATGAAGACCCTGCTGTAGTAGCCTCCCCAGGCCCAGGCCGTTGTGCCGCTCCAGTCTATCAGGTCCTCTGATAGGTCTGTGCCGGGCTTGAGTGTTGAGGGGTCAACCCTGAGCTTGAGGTATCCCTGCTCCACGAGCCACTGGTTTATGGCGAAGGCCCCGAGCATCGGTTTGACGCCGTGGTCGCTGGCTATGACTATTACCGTGTCCCTGGGGAGCCTCTTGTGGAGGCGCTCGAGCCACCAGTCTATCCTCCTGTAGACCTCGGGTATGACCCTGCTATACTCGGGGTGCTCCTCGTAGCGTGGGTGCCTTGGGTCGAAGTACCTCCAGAAGGCGTGGTGGGCCCTGTCGACGGAGATCTCGACGTAGAAGGCTAGGTCCCACTCCCTAGTGGTGAGGAGGTACTCCACGACCCTGAGGTGCTGGTCGAGCATCGCAAGCAGCTCCCTAGCCACCCTGGCCTTATCACTGCTCCTGTAGACTATGTCGAACCTCATGGGGCCGAAGCGGCCCTCGAGCTCGCGCTTAAGCATTGGGGGCCACGTGTAGGGCTTCTCAGGCCCGGGCGTGGTGAAGTCGGTCACGAGGTAGCCGTGGATAGGCTTGGGCGGGTACGTCGGAGGCACCCCGAAGACTATACTCCTAAGCCCCCTCCTACCAGCCTCCTCCCATATCGTGGGGAAGCGTATACTCCTCGAAGAGGCTATGTAAGCCTCGAACCCCCCAGGCCTACGGTGCCTGAACCCATAGACCCCCAGCTCCCCCGGGGTTCGACCTGTGAACATAACCATCCACGCAGGCACAGTTATCGGTGGATGACAGCTCCTCAACACGTAGCGCCTAGACTCCCCGACCAACCCCCTGATATACCTGAAACCCCCACCATCATGGCCCTCATAGAGCACATAGGGCGGTAGAGAGTCCAAGCCGAGCAGGAGGAGCCTCCTCAACAGCCCCACACCCCGCTAGCTCCCTGGATCCACGGGTTATAGCATGGATCCCCCTTCGCCTTCCGGGGATTCTAGCGCGTCGAGGATCCTCTCCACCAGCTTGGAGGCATTCACCTCCAGGGGGTCCCTCGTGGTGTCTAGGACTAGGTCTGGGTTCTCGGGGGGCTCGTAGGGGTCGCTTATGCCAGTGAAGTGCTTTATCTCCCCCCTCAGGGCCTTGGCGTAGAGGCCCTTCGGGTCCCTCCTAATGCACTCCTCGAGGGGGCACTTCACGTAGACTTCTATGAAGGGCAGCCCCTCCTCCTCGACTATCCTGCGCACTTCCTCTCTAACGCTCCTGTAGGGTGAGACGAAGCTGCAGAGGACAACCACTCCATTCCTGGCTAGGAGCCTCGCTATCCAGGCCACCCTGAGTAGGTGCCTCCTCCTCTCCTCCCTCGTGTAGCCAGCGTCGGGGTTTATTGTCCTCCTAACCCAGTCGCCGTCAAGCACCTCGACACGGTAGCCCAGCCCCCTGAGCCTCTCCGCTGCAGCCATGGCGATACTAGTCTTACCACTAGCTGGGAGGCCCGTGAGCCAGGCCACCACGCCCCTCTCGATGCAGCGGGCCACGCCTAGCCACCCCCCGCCCAGGATCCTAGAGGCGCGGGGAACCCGCTCCCCGCATTTGAGTGGGATCAGCCGCCCGTAGCGCTTGAGGCCCCCGGGGCCCGTTATGTGGAACTCGAGGGGGAGGTAGAGGGGGATCCCGGCCTCCTCGAGGCCCTCAAGTAGCCTGGCCCTGGCCTCGACTGCCTCCTCGAAGCTCGGCTCGCGAGGGAGTAGCACCACGACGTCGACGTCGCTGTTGACCGTCAGCCTGCCCTCGGCGGCCCCGCCGGCTAGGAATGCCCTGGCGCCGAGCGACTCCACTATACACGCAACTCTACCGAGGCTCTCAAGGGCCCTCCTTAGGAGGGCCAGCCTTGAATATCTAGCCAAATATATCAGCCTCTATGGATGAGAGTAGCTCCACAAGCTTCCTAGCCGCCTCAACGAGCCTGGCCGCCTGCTCCCGCGTGTACTCGAAGACCCCGTAGACCGCCCTGACACGGCCCTCCTCAAGCTCTGCTAGGAGGCTGCGGTTCGAGCGCGTGAAGCGCTTGATCCCCTCGGCCTGTCCGCGGAAGCCTGAGTCCTCGAGGAGGCCCGCGAGTAGGGCGAGCAGCGCCCTAATGTTGTGGCCCCTATACTCCTCACCCCCAATCCTGTAGAGGAGTTGCTTAACATAGAGCTGGGCAGCATATTCCGCGTTGAGGACCGCCAAGTCATACTCACCCTCCCCGAGGAGCCTCTCGGCTAGGCCGAGCATTGCGAGCGCTCTCCTCCTGAGTAGGGCTGGATACTCGCCGCTCAAGCCCTGTCCCCAGGGATCCTAGGGCTTACTCCTCCTCTATGAAGGGGTTGGGGTGGCGTAGCACAGCCTCGGCAACCTCGGGCCTCATCATGTACTCTGGGGGCTTGACTCCCCTCTTGAGCATCTCCCTTATCTTGGTACCGCTTATCCTCACCCGGTACTCCTCGCTGTGGGGGCATATCTTCTCGTTAACCATCTGCCCACACTTCCTGCAGTAGAAGGCCTCCCTTATGAAGAGGGGTGTGACTCCGAGGTCGGGGAACTCCCTGAATATCTCCCAGGCCTCGTAGGGCCCGTAGTAGTTGCCAACGCCAGCGTGATCCCTCCCGACTATGAAGTGTGTGCAGCCGAAGTTCTTCCTCACAATGGCGTGGTGCACGGCCTCCCGGGGGCCGGCGTACCTCATCTCCATCCTAAGCACGGAGAAGACCACGGAGTCCCTCGGGAAGTACTTGTCCAGGAGAACCCTATACGCATCCACTATCACCTCATCCCTATAGTCCCCCGGCTTCTTCCAGCCAACCAGGGGGTTGACGAAGAGGCCGTCAACGAATGTGAGGGCGGCCTTTTGCACATACTCGTGGCCTAGGTGGGGCACGTTCCTCGTCTGGAACCCAGCTATGGTCCTCCAACCCCTCAACTCGAATAGCACGCGGGCCTCCTTAGGCCAGAGCCTGACAGACTCGAACGGCTCCGGGGGGTCCTCGAGGAGGTCTATGGGGCCGCCCACCAGGAGATCCTTCCTAGCCATGGTCCTCCTAACGCCGGGGTGGCTGGGGTCCCTGGTCTTGTAGACCCTCTCAACGTATTCGACCTTATCCCACTCGTAGATCTCCTCGACCTTCATGATTGCCAGGGGCCTCCCCCTATACGAGAGGAGAATGTCGTCCCCCTCCCTCACGCCCCTAAGCTCCTCCCTGCTAGCATCCAGGACTATGGGTATAGTCCAGGGCACATCATTATGCAGCCTCATATCGTAGAGCACGCCCTCATAGTCCTCCCTAACCATGAAACCCTCCAGGGGGCTATAGACTCCATGAGCTATGTTAGCAACGTCAGCGGCCAAGCCAGCGCTCAGCTCCAGCCTTGCAAGCTCCCTAGCCTCCTCGAGTAGGTGGATCCTCCTACGGCCAGCCACGACCCTATCAACTAGCCTCCCACCATGGGGCCTCGACACCAAGCCCCCAACACCCCCCTGGGGGATGCTAGATGTAGCCTAGCCTCCTCAGCCTCTCGATTATGGCCCTCTTCTCCTCCTCACTCACAACCTCACTCTCAAGCCTCTCCCTCTCCATCTCAGCCACGACCTCCCTAAGGATGTACGTAACGAACTGTGAGACCGAGGAGAAGCCTGTGCCCCTGATCAACTCCCTAATCCTATTATAGAGGGGCACCGGAATCGAGACCGTAGTATACCTCGAAGACCTACGCTCACCCAACACCCGGCACCCAGAGCCCTCAGAGGGCCACACAGATCTCCTAATTAAATGTAATTACCGAGACCGACCACGCAGGCCACGCTCCTCCCCAAGACACTATGAGCCCACCTGAAGCCCCGCTAGGATGCAGGCTATCCCGAACCTCTAAACACCCAGAATCCTCGGAGCCCCTCGGCATAGATCCTCAGTCTAGACCCCGAGTTCACAGCCCCCTAAAGCCCTGAGTAATCCAGGGCTGACCGACTTCTCCCAGCGATTCTAATGAAATGCTGGTTATGCTAGGGTAGACCACGCTATACATCATGTCACGGCGAGCCAAGCGCTCCCTCCAGCTCCTAGGGTTCCTCGAGGTGGGTCTCTTACAGTTCTAGCTTTTGTCTCGGCTACGGGCTTGCACTTGCTACTCCTCCCCCTGTTGGCGGTGCAGTGCCCTTATCCTCGAGGCTACCTCTTTTACTAGCCTGTCTATCTCCTCTATTGCATCCTCTATGTGGCCCCTCTTGCACCAGCCCTCGTAGAAGCAGGTGTGCATGCTGTTCGCTGCGTTCCAAGCGTCGGTAACCCACTTGCCGAGGTCTCCTCGGAGTACTAGGCTGTACTCCCATAGCTCTCCGTGGCTTGCTAGGCGCTTTCCATCCCTCCAATAGGCATAGGCCTTCACTGCTAGGGCTGCGGCGCCCCAGAGCTTCTCGGCTGCCTGCCTGGTGTTGCCCCTCTCGAGCTCCTCTCTAGCCTCATCCAGCAGCTCTAGGGCGGCATCGATGTACTCCCTAGCCCTCTCCCTGGGGTCGAGGCTCTGGGAGAGCAGGTCTAGCAGGTACTCCTCAACCGTGAGGCCCAGCCTCTCAGCCT
>JALSQM010000016.1 GCA_026985385.1 Acidilobaceae archaeon
CCTGACCGCCTTGTGGCCGAGTGGATCGCTCATGGAGAGCCTCACTATGAGGTAGCTAGAGTCGGAGGGGGTCTTTGGTATGTAGAGGAAGAGGTCCCCGGGTATCTTGTCTGGGTAGGCTAGCACCTGGGCCTGGACGCTCCTACCCTTGTCGTCGACCACCTCGACTAGGGGCTGCCCCTTGAGGCCCGTTGAGTCGTCGCTGATCCTTATGAAGACCCTGAGGGGCTGGCCCGCCCTGGGCTTTGAGGGTATCGTGTACTCGAGCGATGCCGTGGGGGCCTCCACGTCCTTCACGGCTTCCAGCGCTACTACGTCGCTGCTATTGCTTGGCAGGGTGATGTTGAGGGCTAGGAATGTGTACTTAACGCCGTTGGGGAGCGTCACGTTCCTCGCGGCTAGGAGGGCGACGTGCGCGCCGCCGCTCCCCTTCTCGTAGAAGCCCTCTATGTGGAGGGCTGGGAGCGCTATGAGTGCGACGCGGTTAATGTCGACGTAGTACTTGTTCGTCAGCTCGAGGACATAGGCTCCGGGGCCGACGTCTAGTCTCGCGTATATGTAGCCGTAGTCGCTTGGGGCCCTGGCGGGGTGTGGGTCGACGGGTATGCTATTATACACGGTCGCCCTGCTGGCGTTCTCGAAGCCTATGAATGACTTGGGGGCGTAGGGGAAGCCCAGGGTGCCGTTCCTGTATATCTCTATTATCTGTATCCCATTGTAGTTCGGCCTCGCGAGGCTGTGGCCCGAGCTGGTCGTGGTTATGAAGAAGTGGATCCCACCGTGGGGCGGCGTGTAGAGGACGTACTGGTCCCTGTGTATGTGGCCGGCCATGACTATTGTTACATTATACTTCACCACGAGAGTCAGGAGCTCCCTGACCAGGCCCTTCTGCAGCGAGTCGGGGGAGCCCCAGTAGTAGCTCAGGGGGCTATGGCGATCCTTGTGGGGGTCCTTGAATGGGTAGTTGGGTGGGAGCTTCACGTGGCCCTGCCAGTAGAAGACTGGGTGGTGCATTAGCATTATCTTAACGCTGGCGTCCTTGTTATCCTCGAGGCACTTGGCCACCGCGGCTAGCTGGGCCTCGTTGAAGTGGCCTATCTCCCAGGTGTAGCCGCCCGTTATGAGGAGCCAGGGGAGGGGCCTCCAGCAGACGATGGTGGTGTTACCGTAGAACCTGTAGAAGTTCTTCGGCGGGTAGTCGTGGTTGCCTGGGACCAGTATCTCGGGTAGGGGGTAGGCGAACTCGTAGCGGTACGCCAGGCTCTGGAGGTACTGGCCAACATCCGCGGTGTCCGCCTCGTCGCCGGTGTTGATTATCAGCTGCGCCCCTAGGAGCTGTGCGAGGAGGTAGCTCGTGAGCTTGTAGTTAGCGTCGCCGGTCCCGAAGTGGAGGTCGCTCAGGTGGGCGACCACTATGTGATCCAGGGGCTTCGGGGGGACTACCCAGAGTGCCCTGGGGGCGTAGGATGACGAGCCGTCACTGTAGACAACGTATACATCGTAGACCCCGGGCTCCTTGGGGGACTCCTTGATTAGGTAGGCGTATAGGTTGCCCGAGTGGAGCTCGAGGGTGGGGGTGATGTTGATCCTAGCCACCTCTATACCCTTACCGGGCTCATAGTACACCCGGACAAGCATAACCTTCGAGACCGGCTTGTAGGCGGCGAGGCTCCAGGGTGATCCGGGCCTCACGGCCTCGGGCAGCGCGGGCACCGGGCTCACGAGGGGCCCCAGCCCCTCCTCCGGGCTCTTGGGGGGTGCTAGGGCGGTTGTTGCTGGTGCGAGAACCACGATGATTGCTAGGAGCACGGCCCCCGCTAGGAGGCGCTTACTCCAGCTCACACAGGGGCACCCGGGGGAGGGCTGGGCCGGGGGACTATTTAGCGTGGCCGGGAGGGGGAGGGGCTAGTCGGGCTCCTCGTGGGGGCTCCTGGGCGGCGGTAGCACCCTCACGTGGTCGTACCTCACGTAGAGTCTGTAGCTCGCCCCCACCGAGAGCCTCTCCTCGGGGTCGAGGAAGGCTATCAAGCTCGCCCCGCTAGGCAGCCTGAAGCGGGCCTCGACCCTGTCCCCCCGGAACATGTGCATCTCGAGGGAGGCCTCAACGCTAGCATAGCCTCCCCCACCCTCGGGCGGGTGTAGCTTGATGAACTCCGGTCTAATCGAGACGTAGGCCTCCCCCCCACCCTCGAGGCCCGGGGCCGGGATGCCGTAGAGTCTAGTGGAGAGGCTTGGCACCTCGACCTCCACGTAGCCCCCCTGAGACCCCGTCACCCTGGCCTCGTAGATGTTGCTCCTACCGATGAAGGCCGCCACGAATAGGTTCGCGGGGTTGAAGTACACCTCCTGCGGGCTCCCGACCTGGAGTAGCCTGCCCTTGTTGAGTATGGCTATCCTATCCGCCAGCGTCATGGCCTCGACCTGGTCGTGTGTAACGTATATCGTTGTGACTCCGAGCTTCCTCTGAAGCCTCTTAAGCTCCTCCCTCATCTCGACCCTAAGCTTCGCGTCTAGGTTGCTGAGGGGCTCGTCTAGCAGGAGGACCCTGGGCTCCACGACGAGGGCCCTGGCCAGGGCGACCCTCTGCTGCTGGCCCCCGCTCAGCTGGTGGGGGTACCTGTCCTCCATGCCCTCGAGCCTCACGAGCTCGAGGGCCCACTTGACCCTCCTCCTTATCTCCTCCCAGGGGACCTTCCTGATCTTCAGCCCGAAGGCTATGTTGTCGAAGACCGTCATGTGGGGCCATAGGGCGTAGTTCTGGAACACCATCGCCGTACCCCTCTCGTATGGCCTCCTCTCCGTCACATCCTCACCGTCGAAGAGGACCCTGCCCTCGTCGGGGGCCTCGAATCCCGCTATGATCCTGAGCGTCGTGGTCTTACCCGAGCCGCTCGGGCCTAGTATCACGAAGAACTCCCCGCTCTCAACCGAGAAGGAGACGCCGTCTACCGCTGTTACCCCGCGGAACCTCTTCGTCACACCCCTCAGCTCGACCCTCGTCAAGCCTCACACCCCTCCCGGGCCGCGGGGCTAGATGCCTATGAAGCTGTACCTCTGCTTGAGGAGCGTGTTCACCGTGAGTATCGCCGCCAGCTGGACGAGCATGAGCACGACTCCCATGGCAGCCACTATTGGTATGTTGCCGGCCGTCCCGCCGACGAACTGGTTCAGCATGTAGGCCGTCATAGGCGAGTATGTGGGGTTCAGGTTGCCTATGGTGACGCTGACGCTGACCTCGGTTGCGCAGTAGATGAAGCTTATCATGCTCCCGGCTAGGAGGCTCACGCCGACCAGGGGTAGCACTATCGACTTCAGGACCTGGAGCCTCCCAGCCCCGAGGCTCATGGCGGCCTCCTCGAGCGATACGTTCAGCTGCTGGAGGCCCGCGTAGGCGGCTCTAGCGGCGAAGGGCAGCTTACGCACGGAGAACGCTATGATTATGGGTATGGCTGCGACGAAGTTGGGGTTGACGGGGTCAACAGCCTCCACGTGGAGGGCCTGGGCCAGCCACCCGAAGAATATGAAGTAGCCCACAGCCACCACCAGGCCCGGTATTGCCAGCGGGAGGGTCGCTATGGCGTCAAGCGCCTCCAGGACGGCTCCCCTCCCCCGCGCAGCGGCATACGCTGTAGCCAGGGCTAGCACCGCTATGATCCCCGTGGCTACGGTGGCGTAGGTGAACGTGTTCCTCAGGTACCTAGCCACGTCGGGGTCGGAGAATAGGACCTTCATGTAGTGGAGCGTCGCCTGGCCTAGCTGGAACTTGAATGCGTAGGGCGCCATAGCCTTGAACGCTATGAGGGCCACGGCTATCTGGGGGTAGGCTGTGAAGAGTATTATTGGGAGCACGACGAGGTACATGACTAGGAGGCCCCTCCAGCCGAGTCTCCTGGGGGCCCTCTCCCCTATCCTCTCCCTGAGCATCGCGTAGGGCCTCAGGCCCACGAAGCTCTTAGCGGCTAGGAAGCCTGTCAGGGCTATCAATAGCATTATAACGCCGAGCGCCGCTATCTCCGGCATCACGGAGCCGTACTCCGTTAGTAGCATGTGGAATATAGTCGGGCTCATCATGTTCATCTGCTGGAACACTATGGGGGCGCCTAGGTCCTCGAGGCTGTATATGAATACCAGCGTGCTCCCAGCCATGATACCCGGCAGTGCCAGGGGGAGGGTGACGTCGAAGAAGAGCCTCAGCCCCCGCGCTCCCAGGCTCTCGGCCTGCTCCTCCATGGTCGGGTCTACGTTGGCGAAGCTGGCGTAGGCGTTCAGGTAGACTATCGGGTAGAACGCCATTATCTGCGCTAGGCTCACACCAGCGAGGCCCGTCACCTGGAGCCTGAAGTGGAAGAGCCTCCACGTCACCAGCGAGATGAGGCCCCCGTGGCCCACGAGGGTCTTTATGGCGTAGGCGTTTATGAAGGGGGTGACGAGCATGGGTATCAGCACCAGCACCTTGAAGGCCTCCTTGCCCGGGAAGCTGTAGCGGCTCATGACAGCGGCTATGGCGGTGCCGAGTATAGTCGTCGCTATCGTGACTATAGTCGAGTTTATGAGGGAGTTAAGTATGATCCCGTGGTCCCGCCCCTTTATTATTACCTCCTTACCCGTAGGCGTCGAGAGTATGACTATAGCCCTATCCCCGGGGACCCCGGCGGGGTTAACGTAGGTCGGGTCATTCAGTATCGACTTGAACCAGTCCAATCCTATGCCGTGGGGTGTCAGGAAGGAATAGCCTAGGAGGAGAGCTAGGGGGGCGAGGAGGAAGAGTAGCAGGTATGCCAGCGAGAAGCCTGCAAACCCGAGGATCAGGGGATCCCTGGATCCGGCCTCCCTCGAGCCGCCGCCCCTCCCCGAGAGGCGGGCTGCCGTGGTAGCAGCGATGAGGGGGGTCAACGCCACCGCGAAGGCTCCAGCGGCACCCGTCAGGCCGAGGAGTACTATGAGCCCTACAGCCAGGCCCCCGTAGATTGCTAGGAAGCCTAGGCTCGAGGAGAACCTCAACCTGTAGGGATCCAGGCCCTCCCGGTAGGCGATGTACCCGAGGACCCCCGCAGCGGCTAGGGCTACGAGTAGGTCGAGCCTGCCAGGCGCGGCGGCGTGGTGCACCGCCGTGTAGACCCTGTAATACGCGTAGTAGACTACAGCGAGCACCACGCCAGCCGCGGCCACGTCCCTGACTCTAGGCCTCCTTCCCAGCAGCGCGGTGTAGAAACGCATCCCCCTACCCCGCGGCCACGCCGGCGGGGTAGGCGTGGGGCAGGGAATAAATAGGGGAGGAGAGGGGGCTAGCCCCCGCCTTGGAGGATCTTCTGTAGCTCGTTGTATACCTCCTTGTACCTATTTATAGCCGCGTCCTCCCACGCTTTGAGGTACGCGTTGAGCACGGCGGCCTGCTGTAGCTTCTTGTTTATCTGGGCGGCGTAGCTCTCCGTGAACTTCACCATCTTACCGGTGAAGGGATCCTTGAATGTCAGCGGCTCGCTCAGCTTGGCGGCTAGCTCGTCGAACTGCTGCTTGGTTATCTTACCCTCAAGGTAGGCCTTGGCTAGGGCTGCCCAGGTGGCCTGTAGCTGGGCGTGGGGCTTGACTAGGGTTGCGAGGAAGTACTCCTGCATCGCGAACTCCCAGCTCTCCGCCCTCGCATCGCTGAAGTTTATCCCGGAGATGCTCTGCACCTTGTACCATATGGTCTTGAGGTCGGTCCTCTTCTCGCCCAGCGGCGTGTTGAAGACCTTCGGGTTTATGGGGAGCCTGTTGACGTCGCTGTAGAGCCATATCTGCTGGCCACCGTACTCGCTTAGAACCCAGGCCATGAAGGCCGCCGCCCTGATGGGGTAGTGGGTTGTTGAGAGTATCGCTATGGGGTCGGGGTTCACTATTGAGAGGCCCTTCGGTATTATGTAGACCGTGTTGGGGTTCTGGTGCATGGCTATGTAGCCGTAGAAGTCTATAGTCAGCCCAGCCAGTATGTCACCCCTTATAACGGCGTCCCTGACCGCGTCGCTTGCATCGTAGATCTTCGCGTTGCCGGCGAAGCGCGTTATTATCTGCCAGCCCTTATCCCAGCCGTAGGCCTGGAGTATGATCTCGTATATCCTAGTGTTGCTCGTGCTCTTAGTGGGGTCAGCCCCTCCCAAGACCGGCTTGTTGGGGAGGTACTTCGCGTAAATCGGGCTGGCCAGATCCGCCCACGTCTGGGGTATTGGTAGCCCCAGCTCCTTGGCCACCTGCTTGTTGACTGTGAAACCGAAGCTTGAGACTGCAGCTCCTATCCAGTGTATGTAGCCGTCGCTCCCAACCTTGTATGTTGGCACACCACCATACTTCTTGGGCAGCTTGTTGAACTCGTAGAGGACGGCCTTGAACTCCGGGTGCTCCTTAACGTTGAGCGGCATTAGGAAGCCCTTACTGTCTATGAGGTTGAATATCGTGGGCCCGCCTCCCCAGGCCACATCGTAGCTGAGCCCCCTCTCCTTCGCCCTCTCGAGGTAGGTGAGCCAGAGCGTGGGGCCTAGCTGGACGAACTTGAGATCGGTTATATTGAGGGCCTTAGCCACGGGGCTCTTGAGGAATAGCTCCCTAGTGTGCCTCTGTATGTTGGCGTCGTGCCTGGTTATTATCACTAGGGTCACACTCTTGTAGATGGCGTGCCTCTTCTTCGCGAGCTCCACAAGCTCGGGGAGCCAGGGGTACTCCTTATATGCCGTGGAGGCCGCGGATGTGGTAGTCGGGGAGCCCGTAGTACTTGTAGTAGTCGTGGTACCCGGCGTGGTTGTCGGGCTCGTAGTGGTTGAGGTGGTTGCACCCGCCCCCCTCGAGGAGTGTATGTAGTATGCAGCAACACCGCCTATCACTATTAGTACTACTATTATTACGGCTGCGACTCCAGCCCTACTCAATGGGGGAACCACCAACTGGCACCTTGGAGCATCGGGGTTTAAACGCTGTGAAGCCCTCCCGCGTTGCTGGCTCCAGCAACGGGGGGAGTGACGTAGGCCAACCCCTTAAAATCCCCGTATATGCGGGGGCCCGCGGGGAAGCCCCCCGGGTGTAGGCGATGTCTGCCCCGGCTCTTAGAGTGCTCGCGGTCGCACTGGTAGTCCTCGCTGCGTCGGCGTCGCTTGCCTACCTGGCTGCGCCGGCCCACGCCGCCGAGGGCGGGAAGATAGTGGTGGCCCTAGACTTCTCCCACGGCGAGAGCCACAAGGATGTCAACTATATAGTGGGTAACCTGAGTAGCATAGCGAAGTTCGTATTCATAAACAATAGTATAACGTATGACATACTCAAGAATGTCGACGTCCTCATAATAGGCCAGCCCACCACAAGCTTCAGCGCGAGCGAGATAGCTGCTATAACGAAGTGGCTGGCAACGGGTAAGAGGGTCCTCTGGGTAGCGGGTGACAGCGACTATGGAGGCGGCCCTAAGAGTCAGAAGGCTGTTAACAGCCTCCTAGTAGCCATAGGCGCCAGGCTGCGCCTCGAGTACGGCTCGGTCTACGATGGCGTACACAACGCCAAGGCGTTCTACAGGGTTCTAGGCATAGTGGCGCCCGACGAGGCCCCAGGCTTCCACACCGACATGATAGCGCAGGGTATAACGAAGCCCGTCCTATATCACGGGCCCGACGTTGTGATATGGCAGGACTCCAACGGCAAATACCACGACCCCGTCAAGGACGTCTTCCCAGGCCTCATAAGGATAGTGTGGACCTACAACACGGCCTACATAGCCGACAACAACCCGCCGCCGCTGGTCCTCTACGACCCCACGGTCGACGTTAACAGGACCTTCGTGATGCTAGCCGCCGAGGTGAAGGGTGACGACATAATAGTCGTGAGCGGCGAGTCGCCCTACGGCGACTACGCCCCCACGTGGACCTGGTACTACCACGGCGTCCAGCTGGACGGGCCGAAGTTCGTGACTAACATGATAAAGTGGTTCAAGTGGTGGGTCACCAGCCCGACGACCCCGAAGCCCGTACTGCCAACGCCGACTATAAGCTACCTCAAGACGACGACCACGACAAGCAGCACAACAACGAGTACCACGACTACAACGACCACCCACACTACAACCACGACTCACACGACTACAAACACAGCTACAACCACTGGAACCACTGGAACAGCGACTCCAACTACGACAACGGCGAAGCATAAGAGCAGGGCCGCGGTCTGGGCCGCCGTGATAATAGTCATAATAATCATAATAATAGCGGCTGTAGCCCTGGCTAGGAAGTAGCCTCCCTAAGCCTGCTTCCTCCCCTCCACCCTCTTTACCCTCTTTACCGCACCAGCCTCCCGGAGGATCCTCCCGCGGATCTCCCTGGCCTCCTCGAGGATCCTCCTAATGTTCCTCCAGTGGCTCCCCTCCCAGTACACCTTACCGCATCGGGGGCACACGTAGAAGACATCGTAGGCCTCGAGGGCGGCTGGAGGCACCCTACCCCTGAGCTTGGACTTATCCCTCACCTCCACGAGGGGGGAGTTGCACTCGGGGCACCTGCTGCGACGGGGGTCGGCTTCAAGCCTCAGGGGGGCCTGGAGGCTCACCTCAGCAAGCCTCGCGGGAGTCTCGAATGACGATACGAGGACCGCCCTCAGCCCCCTCCTCCGGGCCCTGGAGTATAGGCCCCTATCCATGGTTACTATGATCCTCCCCTCCTCCTCCGCTGCCCTGAGGATCTCCCAGTCCTCGTATCTGCTCGAGTATAGGGTGTCGTACCCCATGAGGCGGAGCCACCTGGCTACATCGCCTAGCATGGTGTCTACTATGAAGCGGGCCTCCCCTGCCTGGCCACCCCTACCTTTGGAGGACCGCTTTGACAAGCTCTATCCCCGATATAATGCCTACGGGTTTATCGGCGTCTATGACTACTACCGCCCTATACCTCTCCCTAGCCATGCGGGCTGCCGCCTCCGCTATGCTGGCGTCGGGATCCACCCTAGGGGGCCTGAGCGTTATGGCGTCGGCTGCTACCAGGAACTTCAGGGGCGTTATCCTCTTAGGCTCCCCCCTAGAGAGTTCGTAGTACTTCAGGAATATCCTGGCTATCTCATCCACCCCGACGACCCCGACGAACCTGCCCTCCTCGGTCACGGGGACCACGCTCACGTCGTGCTGCTGTATCACCTGCCTGACATGCAGGATCCTCGTCTGAAGAGTCACGGTGACAGGGGGGGTCCTCATGTAGTCCCTAACCCTCAAGTCAGCGGCGGCCGGGGTATCGGCCACCAGGGAGGCCAGCTCCCACCTCGAGATCAGGCCTAGAACCTCGCCGCCAGCACCCGCTACGGGGGTGCTCGTGAAGCCCCCCTCGAGCATCTCCCTCAGGGCCCTGAGGAGGGGGTCGTCGGGGCCCACCGCTACTACGGGCTCCGATGAGAAGCTGCTGGCGTGGAGGGAGGTTGGGGTGGTCATCTTAGTCCTCACGGTCCCCAGCTTGAATATAACGTTGCGGAGGGTCAGGATCCCCCTAAGCCTCCCGTCCTCGGTTAGGATCACCCTGTCGGTCTTAGCCCTCTCAGCCACTTCGAGTGCGTGGCTGAGGCTGACGTCCTTGTCCACGATGGGCGGGTTAGAGTCCATTACTTCGGATGCCTTCTTCAGGACTACCTCTTCCATCAGGCGCACCCACTCTACAGCGGGGGGCCTCCTTGGGGTCTAAAAGCCTAGAGGCGATAGGTGGTCGCTATCAGGTCGGGCGCTATGCGTACTATATCCCTCTTCGATATCATACCCACGACCTTCAGCGTCTCCGGGTCCAGCACTGGCAGGTGGCCTATCCCATGCTCCCCCATGAGCTCCGCCGCCCTCACTATGCTGTCGTCGCTCGTGACGTAGTAGGGGTTCCTAGTCATGACCTCCCCCACAGTCACCTCCCTCGGGTCTAGGGCCCTGGCAACAACCTTCCTAACTATGTCCCTCTCCGTTATTATTCCGAGCAAGTTGCCGCCGTTGTCAACTACTATGAGGCTCCCAATGTTGTTATCAGACATCACTATCGCAGCCCTGTAGACCGTGGTGTCGGGGGTAACCGTTATCGGGGGGCTACTCATGACGTCCTCAACCCTAACATCCGTCGAGGCCGTTGCCCTCCACCCCCAGCAGCGCCGCGTGGTTCAAGGGCTAAATAAACCGGGCCATCCAACCCCCACTGGGGCGTCGGGGATGAGTGGATCAACGCCCACGTCGAAGCTGGAGGCCCTCGCCGTCGGGGGCCCCCTCTGCTCGGGGGAAGTCACAGTGCCCGAGGAGTACTCGGCCGGCCACCTGGCGGAGCGTGGGGTCAAGGTGCTCTCGACCCCCTGCATGCTACTGATAGTTGAGACCGCTCTTAGGGAGTGCCTGGACAGGGTGCTCGGGGATCCCGGGGTGACAACGGTGGGTGTTAGGGCCGATGTGAGGCACTATAGGGCCGTCAAGGTGGGGGACCGCGTTAGGGTGGAGGGCTTCATCCTCTCGGTTAGGGGGTCGAGGATCCTCCTCTACGCCAGAGTGAGGGATTCGAGCGGGGCGCTCGTGGGCGAGGTCGTCCATGAGAGGGCCGTCGTGGAGCCTGGCCGCCTCGCCTAGCCGAACCACCTGTCGAGCCTGGACTGCCTGGCCCTGAGCTTCTCCCTGTAGGCCTTCCTAAGCCTCTCAACCGCCTTCTCGACCCTGTTTGGGTTGAAGTCGTGCTCCTCCACTAGTATCCTGTAGATCTCCCTCTCATTGGGGGGCTTGAACTCGACCTTGTAATCCCTCGTGCACGGGGGGTTCCTGAAGTACTCGAATATCTTTACCAGGTCGACCCCAGCCTCCTGCGCGTGGAGCCTCTTGAGGGCCTCCAGGGGGTCCCTCAGGCCCTTAACGAACCTCAGGGCCGTCTTGGGGCCGTAGCCGCGGATACCCCCGGGGTTGTAGTCCGTGCCGAGGAGGATCCCTATCACTATCAGGTGCTCCCTGGTTATCCCTAGAGCCTTTAGGAGGGCCTCAAGCTCTATGAGCTCAGGCTTAACCTCGACGTACTCGTCCCTCCCAGGCAGCTTCCTCCTACCAGTTATGGCCAGGTTGCGCACCAGCCTCGGGGCCCCGAAGAGGAGGCTGTCATAGTCCTGGCTGCCAGCCGCCCAGGCGTCGCCCCACGCAGCCATGCATGCGGCCTGAGCCTCACCCTCCGCGGGGGCCTGGACGTAGGGGATCCCCATCGCTCCCAGGAGCCTCTTAGACTCCTCCACCATATCACTGGTCAGCCTGCCGGTGGCCTGGGCGTACTTCCTAGCCTCCTCCAGCCTCCCAGCCTCGAGGGCCTGCCTGTAGAGGCGGGCGGCCTCCTCCCTCCTCTTGATCCTCTCCTCCAACTCGGCCCTCTTCATCTCGGGGGGCTTACCGTCGAACACGTAGACGGGCTTCAAGCCCTCCTCCACGAGGTTTATAGTCCTGTAGAAGAGGCCGCTTAGGTGGCTCGTCACCCGGCCCTGCCTATCCATGAGGGGGGTGCCATCGGGCTGCCTTATAGCCGCGAGGAACTGGTAGAGCATGTTATAGGCGTCCAGGGCGACGACCCTGCCGCTGAGGGCCTTCAACTCTATAGTCCTGCGGGCCCCCTCGGGGATGAGCTCCCTAAGGTTAACACCCAAGCCCCCCACCCCCAGCTGGTGGGGGCCCTGGCGGATGTATTAACGGCGCCGCCTCCCAGGGCCCGCTGGGGGGATCCTAGCCTGTCTTGATCAGGAAGTACTCTGGCCTAGCGGAGTGGCCGTGTTTGGGTGACATGTACTCCTTGACGCCCTTAAGCTTCAGCTTGTACTTGCATATGCAGGGTTTCACTATGGATTCGTCATATGTCTTCTCAACCTTTAGCTCGAGGATGCCGCGGGATAGCCTATAGCTGCCCTCCGCTATGAGTCTGTCGCCCTCCTCCTCGTCGACCTCTATCTCCTCGATGGGTATGACTCCATAGCTCCTAGCGAGCGTGTTCTGCCCCCTGAACGCCTTCTCGTTCCACACGAAGAGCGATATAGCCTCCCTATCGTTCAACACGAGCTTTATGTGGTACCCCCTCTCGCCGCCGTGGTGGACGATCCTCATGTACCCCTCGGCCTCCAGCCTCTCGAGGTCGACGAGCTGCTTCTCCAGGGGCTGATCCGTCTCGCCGCTGAGCCGGGGCTTGTAGGGTATGACTGGGTACCCCACCTCCACCACCCAGTGAGGTAGCGCTCCCGGCCAGGGCCTATAAGTGGTGGGGGGCGAGGCCGCGGGGGAGCCCCTGGATCCTAGCGGTCGCCAGCCAGCCTCGCCACGTAGGTGTCCCGGGTCCTCCTCTTGCCCCTACTAGTGAGGCCCACGAACTCCCTATAGGGCCCTGCAACCCTTAGCGGCGCTAGCCTCTGGAGGGCCTTGAGTAGCCTCCGCGCCGCCCCCCTATGGGTTAGGTACGCGTCCACCCCATCCCTGGACTCGGAAACCTCTATCACCGCATCCCCGACGCCGGCCCTCCTGACCGCCTCCTCGACGAGCCTCGAGAGCCTCCCAGCCGGGGCCCCCCTGACCTGGACTAGGACCTCGTACTCGCCGCTGACCCTAGTCTTGCAGCGCGGGCATATGCTGGGCTCGAGCCTCACCGTGGTAACGGCCTCCCCCTCAACCTCGACGCCCCCACGAGTCCAGCCCCTGAGCCTGAGGAGGATCCTAGTGCTCCAGTCCGGCCTCGTGAGGGCCTCCCAAGACTCCACCCTAACCCCGGCGAGGGGCTCGACGGGCTGCAGCCTCTCGGAGAGCCATCTAACGACCGAGTCGACGGCGCCCTCGAACGTGCCGCCCGAGTCTACCCATCGCCCCCCCAGCCTCACGGCGCCGCAGTACCTGCAGGCCTCAACCCTGACCTCCCTGGGTACCCTGGCGACGCCGTACACCTCGGCGAAGCACCTGGGGCATAGCCCCCTTATCACGGCGCTAGTCTCCCTACCGCATCTAGGGCAGATCCTCATCCCCGCCTAGCCCTGGGGGTGAGGTGCTCGGGGGCCTATAGGTCTTTACATGCCATGAGGCAAACCAAATTATCCCCCCTGGGCAAACCCTGTTCTCGACTACAAACGCTAGATTGGCTAATGGAACGCGGGTAGGGTGTCCGCGCCTTGAAGGCGGGTAACGCTAAGAGGTTCGTTCCACTCCTCGTAATCGCTGTAGCAACGGTTGCAGCCCTAGCGAGCGCCGCCGCCTTCGCCGTCAGGGTGCTCCAGGGCAGCGTGACGGTTGCACCCGCAACATCCGCTAAGGGCGCGGCGTGCACGGGCTTCTATAGCAGCGCTGTCGAGCAGGGCATACCCCTACCCCAGGCTGGAACCAACTATAACGCTCCAACCTACGGGACGAACTCCATAAGCGTCACACCATCCACGCCTGTGTGCCAGTGGACCTCGAACAGCACGACCTACACGCTCTACGGCAGCCTGCAGGTCAATGTGCCCGTGACTGTGGGTAGATGGTACATAAAGGACTTCTACGGGTTCGGCTACAACGGCACTGCAACGGATCCAGTCGTGTACGTCTACCTTAAGGTCGAGTCGGCCGCCTCGACCCAGTACCTCTCTGACGCCGAGCTACTGGTATACAACGCAACTACGGGCGACCTAATCGGCCCCCTCGACCTGACGAGTTCCTCTGCAACACTAGGCCCCATAAAGATGAGGCCTGGAACCGCCCTACAGCTAGACCTGGAGCTAACTGGAACCGCGCAGGGTACAACTAGCTTCGCGGTAGGCTTCTACGTGACGCAGTCGACCGGCGAGACCCCCAGGTAGAGCGGCTAGGGGCACCCCTAGAGGATAGAGGCTATGAGGGGAGGCCTCACCCCACATCTAGCGTATGCGTTGCTCCTCACGCTTTTTTTGGGCAAGCTCCTCCACCTCCCAGTAGCGTTCATGGTGGTTACGAGTAACTCCATGCAGCCAGCGCTGAGGCCCGGGGATCTGGTAATCGGTGTCAGCGCTCGGGTGCTCCACCCCCGGCCGGGCGATATTGTAGTGTGGTGCCTACCCAAGGCGTTGTCGACGGCCTGTATAGTCCATAGGCTGCTCCGTGTCAGCGGCTCATACGCTATAACAAAGGGCGACGCTAACCCTAGACCGGATCCGCCTATCCCCCTCACGAGGCTAAGGTATAGGGTCGCCTTGAGGGTACCGGTATATGCCTGGGTTCCCCTCTTCATAGCGGCCGCGGCCGCCTATGTGGTTTCGTCGTTCAGGGGCTTGGAGTGGGGGAGGATCCCCACCGGCCTAGTCGCCCTTACGCTCCTGCTCTCCTACCTTATCTTCGACGCTGTAGTGATAGGCCTCTCCTACGTCGACCCCTCACCCCCAATCATCGCTAGACCGAACATGACCTTAGAGGACGTGGGGTTCGACCCGTCATCGAGGATAGTCACGATTCACTACAGCCTCGGCGGGTACCGAATCGTGGTAGCCTACTGCGTGACCAGTAACTACACAGCCCTCAAGGCCAGGATCGTCCCCGGGGATACGCTCGCCGTGAAACTACCCGGGCAGCTCCTCGAGAGGCTCTGGTCGGGGAGGAGGGTAGACCCTGCGGTCCTACCAAAGCCCCCCGCTCGGGTGCTCCAGATCCTGAAGTTGACGTGTGTCCTCAGACTCTCGGGGGGCGTGCTAGTGAGTGATGTAGGCGCTAGCTTCTACTGGAGCGAGCCGAGGGTTAGGGCTGTCGATGGTGGAGTCGTCGTGGAGAACGATAACCCCGTGCCAGTAAAGGTTAGAGTCACAATTATCAAGGCAGGCGTGGGGGCCGGGGTCGCCGCTGCATGCAGCCACGTGATACCGGCAGCCTCAACGTGGTCATGCAGGCCCTCCGGGCTTGCACCGGGCACCTACAGGTTCGTGGTTAGCTACAGGTTCCTAGGCGTCAATAGGTCTCAGGTGGTGGAGGTCCATGTTAAGGGCTAGGCTCTTGCTAGCCTCCTCATTCCTAATATCGACGGTGATATCAGCTCTAACCATGAGCGTCGCCTGGAGCCCCGTGGTCATAGTTAGGGGCCGGAACGTGGAGGGGGTGATATACCTCTCAGGGTACTCGCTGAGAATCTTCGGCCGCGAGGCCGTTGTGAGGGTGCTTGAGAGCGTCTCAACCCTGGCGCTAGCGCTGGTTATGGGGTCTGTCTTCCCCCTCGTACTCTCAGCCTACAGCTTGGGGGGCCTCCTAGCGGGCCGGGAGAGGCTCAGGCTACACCTGGAGGTGGCATCAGCCTCGCTCGCAGTCACGGCTGTGAATGTCACAATCCTCTACTCCCTCCTGAGGGCGATAATAGCCGGGGTTCTACCCCTGCTACCCCTGAAGGGCATAGTCGACACGCTAGCCGGGCACCTCTACCTCGAGCCGCCGCTAGTAGTATACGGGCCCGCATACGCGCTATACGCCAGGATCCTCTCTAGGAGTGTGTTAGGAGTGCCGGGGGCGCTCCTGATCTCACTGGGGCTGATAGCGGCGGCCTCCCTCCCGCTCTACGAGGCCTTAAGGCTCGAGGCGGAGCCCCGCTACACCCGGGGGCCCCAGTGAGGAGAGCCCCAGCCACCCTAGCGGTCATAATAGCCCTAGCAGTGGTAGCGGCGGCTAGCGGCTACGTCGCCAGGATACTCACGGGAAGCCTAGACGTTGAGGGGCCCCTCCTCTGGTTCGAGGCCCCCGGGACCCCGGGGGTCAGTGTCACGCTGTCTGATGGGGGCACTAGCGCTGTCGTCGAGGTTAACGCCTCCCCTAGGATAGTCCTTGAGCGCAGGACAGCTGTCTACTATAACTCCTTCGACTCGAACCCGTTCGCCTCCGGGGCACTCGTGAATGCCACCTGCTCCTGGTTCTACGACCAACAGGCGGGGGCTGTGTACATAGACGCTGGCCAGCAGGGGGGAAGCGGTTTCGGGGGGGAGTGCGTCGCCTACGTGGGCGGGCTCAACCTGACAAGCTACCTGGCTCGGGGGGGCAGGGTCTACGTGGCTTATCTGACGTGGAGAACCCCGTTCACGTTTACGACCCTCATAAACGATGACATAGTCAGCGCGTCCTTCTACGTCGACGCAGTCTACATAGGGGGGCCCAGTGACCCGCAGAACTCGAGCATCTACACAGTGGGCTGGCTGGACTCTACAGGCTACTTCAGAAGCGGGGACACCTTGAACTCCACGATATACTTCTACAACGCAACTAACTCCACGTGGAGCCTCCTCTCATTGGCGGGCCACGGGATCAGCTATACACTAGAGTACTACTACCTGGCGCAAAACGTCGCTGTGCTCGACACCTCAGCCTGGCGGGCCGCCCAGTGGAACCTGTCATACACAGTCAACGCCTCCATACCGGCTGCGGATAGGGTTGAGCCACTCACAGTCGGTATCGGCTACTACCTAGCCTACGCTTCACAGGGCTTCACAGGCTACGTGTATTATGACAACTTGCTGGTCACAGTGAACGGGGAGCCCTGGCTAGTCAACGTCACTCATCTACCCGAGGGCTGGGAGGCCGTACTCCTCGATTCTAACGGGGACGTCGTCGGAAACGCCACGGCGGGCGGTAATGGGGTGGCGAGCATACCCGTGTGGGCGCCACGCGTGGACCTAACGCAGCAGCCAGGCTATAGGAGCGCCTACATAATACCCAACGCCACAATAGAGATCCTAGACGCTAACGGGGACTTGGTAGTGGAGGAGAGGTTCCCCCTGGTACTGGGTGGTGACGTCTACGCATTCCAGTCATTCGAGGGGGCCATACTATACGTCTACAGCAACTCCACTAGAGGCCCCGAGGCGCTCCTAGCCGTTAGCGATGCCAACTGCTCCGGGGAGGGCGTTATATCCCTGTGGCTCGAGAGTAATGAGGGTAACTCGACCCCAATAGAGGTGGAGGGCTCGAATCTTATCAGTAACGCCACCTCCCCCCTGGAGGCGATGCCCCGGGAGCCCCCCTGGCTGGCCTACAGGGTGGAGCTATACGCCTCAACTGCGAGTGGGTTTAGGTGTAGTATACGCCTACTCTTCAACTCCACGATTAGGGGGGCGGCGACGTTCGAGGCATCGTACCCCATCGAGCTAGTCCTCTCCACCTCCTAGGGGATCCTCAGCAGGGCGGGGGCTACGAGAACTGCTAGGGAGGCGAGGGCTATGAGTAGGTTGTCGTCGATTGGTGGGAACTCGTAGCGCTCCACGACGCTGGCTATGAGGCCCGCAACCGCGCCGAGGAGGCCGCCGTAGGCGTAGCCGAGTGGCGCGGCCACAGCCAGCATGGCCACGTTGCCTGCCCAGTGCTTCGTCCTCCTCTTGAATAGGGTGTTCCTAACCACGCCCGTCACAGCGTCGCCGAAGGCTATGAAGAGCGCTGGCAGCACGGCAAGCTTCGGGCCTAGGATGGGCCAGAGGATTAGGAGGCTGAGACCCCATGCTATGGTGAAGTTCACCTCGTAACTGTTCTCGGGCACCTGGAACCAGTACATGAGCCTCCCGCTCCTACGGGCGTGGAGGAGGAAGGCTCCAAGCAGGAACGCTGAGATAGCCGGTATCACCGGCTCCCTGAACACGAAGGGGGTGAGTAGGGCGACGACGCCGCCGGCGGCGCTGTGTATGATCTTCCTGTTATAGTATACCGCCACATTATGCGGGAGCCCGCGCCTCCTCATGCGGTGGTAGAGGGGCTTGGTACCGTAGACAACAGCTAGAGACCAGACCGCCAGCGGGAGCGCCACCAGTAGATCCCTAGCCACTGTATGGGGCTCCAGGTCGAGCAGCCCTCGACACCGCACCCGATAGAGAGGGCGGGTGGGTGAAAAGCATTACCTCATGACCCCACAGAAGCCTCTAGGGGGAGGCTTTTGGGTACGGCTAGGGACTGCTCTAGGGTCTGCGAGGCCCTCCGGGGCCCCCACGCTTCGAGGATCCTGGGAGCTGCGTGGGAGGCCGTCGAGAGGAGGGATCCGGCTTGGCTCTACCACAGGCTCTCGAGCCTCGAGCCCGGCTACCACGGCTGGGAGCCCACCGTAAGGCGCGAGAGGGACTACTACAAGGAGTACCCGGGCGCCAAGAGGATCCCCCTCCCCAGGCCCCCCAAGGGATCCGGCTTGGATGTATTAGAGGCCATCAGGAGGCGTAGGAGTAGGAGGAGCTACAGCCGCGCACCCCTCAGCCTCGTGGAGGTGGGGACCCTCCTCTGCTACACCCTCGGGGTGGTCGGCAGGGCATGGTGGGGAGGCCCTAAGAGGGCCTACCCCAGCGCTGGCGCCCTCCAGCCCGTCGAGGCCTACATTGTCGCCGGTGAGGGTGGGGTGGAGGGCTTAGAGGCCGGTGTGTACCACTACAACCCCGGGGCCCACGCTCTCGAGCTGCTCGCGGCCGGCGATTATAGGGAGGCCCTCTACAGGGCGTGCCTAGAGCAGGAGCACGTACTCGAGGCCCCGGTTAGCGTGGTCTTAACCGTCGTCTACTCCAGGACAACCTCCTACTACGGTGTGAGGGGTTATAGGTACGTG
>JALSQM010000017.1 GCA_026985385.1 Acidilobaceae archaeon
GCTGAGGTCGGCCCTGAGAACCCTAGAATCGGCTCGGGCTGACGCCGAGCGCGGCGACCACAACTGGGCCTGCTTCAAGGCCCAGCAGGCCGGGGAGCTTGCCGTCAAGGGCCTCCTCAGGGGCTTAGGGGAGCCGGCCTACGGCCGCAGCGTGGCCCTGCTGGTTGAGAGGGCAGCCGGGATCCTGGGCGTCGAGGCTCCGAGCGCTGTTGTGGAGTGCGCTAAGCTACTCGATAAATTCTACATACCAGCGAGGTACCCCGACGCGTGGAGTGAGGGGGAACCATACTACTACTTCACCCGGGGGGACTCCGAGAGGGCGATAAGCTGCGCCGGCAGGGGTTATCGAATGGGTCCGCAGGGCATGGGAGGCCCTATTGAGAAGAGGAGGCGGTTGAGGCAGGAGGTCATAGAGAGCGCTGGGAGGTGGGCTGAGGGCCTCCCCGGCCCCGTGACCGCGATCCTGGTCGGGAGCTATGCTCGGGGCGACTTCAACCTCTGGAGCGACGTAGACGTACTCCTGGTGTCGCCGCGCTTCAGGGGGGTCAGGGTTGTTGAGAGGCTCCTCTCCATAGACTCCCCACCCGGCTATGAGGTGATAGCCTGGACCCCCGAGGAGTACGAGTCGATGCTGCGCAAGCGCAACCCCCTAGCGCTCGAGGCCGCTGGTGTGGGTGTTGTACTCAGGGATGACTTAGGCATAACTGGGGGGAGGCCTTCTAGAGCTCGTGGGCAACCCTCAGGAGCGACACGCCGCCGGAGCTGAGCCTCTCCAGGATCCTGTAGTTGAGGGGCCTCTCGTGGTGGGGGCTGTTGATTAGGAGCGTGTGGTACTCCCCGTTCTCCCCGAGTGGGTCGAAGCCGCGGCGCCTGGCCTCCTCCTCCACTATGTGAACCGTCTCCCTGTCGAGCCTGAGGCCCAGCAGGCTCTCGGGTGCACCACTCCTCACCCTGACGCCGGTTACCAGGGCCTCTATGCCGTACTCCACTATCCTGTGGAGGAGCTCCCCGGTGTCCATGCCCCAGAGGGGCTCCCTAAGCGTGGCCCCGGCCTCTGATGCTATCCTCTCCATGTAGCGTAGGTGGTCCTCTACGAAGACGTCGCCTGCCACGATCTCGGTGGCGCCCAGGAGCCTGAGGATCCTCACGGTCTCCACGGGCTCCCTCCCCTTGGGCAGCCTAGCAACTACAACAGGGATCCCCGCGAGGCCCAGGGTGGCTATGCTGGCGCCCAGGTTTACCAGGTGGGGGCTGGGCTCGGGGAACTCGTAGACTAGCATGAGCCCCACATCGGGGGGCCAGAGCCTCGTGGCAGCGTAGAAGGAGTCCTTACCACCGGATAGTAGGGCGACCCTAACCAACACGCAACCCCCAGCTGGACCCGGGATCCAGCCGGTGGGGGGCTCCCCTTTATCAATCCCCGTGCCCCACCCCCCGAAGGCCGGGAGGCGGCTTGGCTGGGGAGGGCTTCAGGCTGGATCCCTGGGGGACGCTTGAGGTCAAGGACTACGATAGGCTTAGGAGGGTCTTCGGCATAAGGCCCTTCGCCGAGGTCATACCCGCCCTGAGGGAGCTGGGCTTCGAGCCGAGCCTCCACATGAGGAGGGGGATCCTCTTCGGCCACAGGGACTTCGATAGGGTCGTGTTGGAGGGTATCAGGAGGGGTGAGAGGGTAGCGGTCCTCACGGGGTTCATGCCGAGTGGCAGGTTCCACTTCGGCCACAAGCTCACGGCCGACCAGCTCATCTACTACCAGAGGAGGCTCGGCTTCAAGGTCTTCGTGGCTATAGCTGACGCCGAGGCATTCGCCGTCAGGAGGATCCCGAGGGGGGAGGCGTATAGGCTCGCCGTGGAGGAGTACGTGGCAAACCTCATAGCCCTGGGCCTCGACCCCGATAAGACGGAGTTCTACTTCCAGACCAACAGGGGCCCCGCCTACTATAGGCTGGCACAGCTCGCCTCAGGCAAGGTCACGGCAGCGGAGATGGAGGCGATATACGGGGACCTCTCACCCGCTAAGATGATGGCGGCCCTAACACAGGTTGCAGACATACTCCACCCCCAACTCGACGAGTACGGGGGCTACAAGAGGGTCCTAGTCCCCGTGGGCGTGGATCAGGATCCGCACCTACGCCTCACCAGGGACATAGTGGACAGGCTCTCAGGCGTGGTGGAGCTCATGAGGCCCGCCAGCACCTACCACAAGCTCATAAGGGGCCTCGACGGGGGCAAGATGAGTAGCTCGAGGCCGGACTACACGATATTCCTAACCGACCCCCCCGAGGTCGCTAGGAGGAAGATAATGAGGGCCCTAACAGGCGGTAGGGCAACAGCTGAGGAGCAGAGGAGGCTCGGGGGGGTCCCCGAGGCCTGCACGGTCTACGACCTATACCTCTACCACCTCATACCCGACGACTCAGAGCTACTAGGGATCTACAAGAGGTGTAGAGGAGGAGAGCTACTATGCGGCGAGTGCAAGAGGATAGCAGCCGAGAAACTCCTAGAGTTCCTCGAGAAGCACCAATCCAAACTCGAAGAGGCCAGGGAGACGGCTAGAAGCATACTCGAGCCACCCTCCTTCTAAACACCCCCACAAACCCCCCACAACACTACAGCTAAGCCGTCGAGCCCTCCAAGCCAGGGGACCCGCCATCACCCCCAAAGACCCCGGGGGCTAGCGCCGATGCGGGCGACACCCAACGGCCAGTCATCGGGCCCATTCAACCCCGGGGATCACAGGGGCCTCTTAGGGCTTTGGCCGCTGCAGTCGAGGGCTCTACCCCCACGAGGCTCACGCGGGAGAGACGCGCTCGACCCACCACCCCCCAGGGGGGATCCCGGGGGGCCTCAGGGTAGTCTCCAGGACTGCGGGGGGCGGTGCTAGGCTATCCTGAGCAGCCTTGCCCTCTTCTCATAGGTTTTCAGCATGTCCTTAGTTATTACGTGTATCTCGAAGGGATCCTCTATCCCACGGCTCCAGAGGGTGGTGATTACCTCCTCGGGCCTCCTGTCTGTGACGACTAGGACGTCTATGTCGCTTGAGTACGTGTACTTGCCCTCGGCCACCGAGCCGAAGAGGTAGACCTCGGCTCTCGGGTCGAGGGAGCGGATGGTATCCGCGATCCTCTCTAGGTACGCCTCTAGCTTCTCGAACACCTCCTCTACTACCCTCCTAAGCCTTTCTACCTCGGCCTCCTCAAACACTCTGGGCGTGTACCTAGACGTTATATAGGCGTCCTCTAGCGCCGCCAACTCCACGCTATACTTGAAGATGAGGCCCTCAACTGTGGCCGCGAGGCCCGGCTCGGCCTCGGCTATTAGGCGTAGTAGCCGCCTAGCGCTACGGCTTCTAGGGTACCCGATACCTAGTTTAACTAGGAGGGCCTTGAGGAAGAGTTGCAGGGCCTGCTCTAGGCTGAAGACGGCTAAATCATAGTATCCCCTCTCAGCCTGCATCAGCGCGGTCTCGTAGAAGGCACGCGAGCGCCTGAGTAGTGCCTCGTACTCCTCGTAGGAGCCCATGCCCCTCCCCCGGGGATCCCGCTGGGTGGTGGAGCGGGGATTCTAAGAGCGTAGAGTCTCCCTCCGATGCCGCGTGGCCTGCCCCTGTGGCCCGGCCTCGTTAACCCCCCTCGTGGCGGGTGTTTACGAGGCTGTATTAGAGGATGGGGCCTGGGGCATAGTGGGTGTCTGGATGCTCGCGCTCCTCCGCTCGTGGTTTAGGGGCTATGGGAGGCCCGCGGTCTCCTCCGCGGTGGTCGCCGGGATCCTGGCCGTGATAGGTGTCCTAGTCGTGCTTGCGGCGTACGGCTGGATAGGCGGTGCCAGCCCCCGCTACCTCCCCGACAGCCCCCTATACGAGGCCCTCAGGATCGAGGGGGCCAGGCTAGCCTTGACCCCCCAGGGGGCTAGGGTGACGCTCTACCTTGCAAACGCCGGTAACACCCCGGTTAACGTTGTCGAGGTTATAGTAGTGGACTCCGTGAGCGGCTACGTCGTATGCGGCTACTCAAAGCTGAGCGCAACCCTCCAGCCACACACGGCGACAACGATAACGCTCAACATGCCCAGGAGCATGTGCGACCTAAGGAGGGGTGGAGTCTACGTCGTAGAAGCCCTCACCGACGACGGGGTAGAGGCGGCGTACGTCGTAAGCATACCATAACACCCACCAAAACCACGGGAGAACAAGCCCCCCTCACCGCGACCAGCCCCAGTTCCTGCCGGGAAACACTGGAAGAGGAGGCGCTGGGTGGAGCCGGCAAGCTAAGGGGATAGGAAGTTGCTACGCCACGCCCGCAAGCGCCTAGGCACCGGGTGAAACTCGTGGAGGAACACGAGAGCCGGAGGAGAGGCGCTACAGTAGCGCCTAGAGGAGCTTAAGGCTGACGGGCGTAGGAACGTGGGGGACATTATCCGCCACGCCCGATGGGATGCAGAGATGGTTAGGAGGCTCGGGTGGAAGTGGTTTTGAGTGGAGGGACGAGTGGCTCACGAGGACCCTCAAAGCCGGCATGGCGTTGTGGAGAGACCCGAAGGCGAGGGAGGCCCTAATCAAGGCGATACTAGCCAGGGATAGAGCCGCTAGGGAGGCGGATGGGGATGAGGTATAGGCCCTCAAGTATGATAAGACTCGCCGGAGGCCTGGCCGTGCCCGAGTACATGGGTTTCCTCCCCGGAGCTCTGTGGGCCGGTCGGTCACAGTAAGAGGGCTGTTGAGGCAGTGCTTCCCGGCTACCCCCTATACTTCCACTAGAATGGGGGCTAGTCGCCGGTGTTTAGTCTCTCGCGGGCTTTTCGGGCGTACTCCTCGTTCACCTCTATGCATATGTAGTGCCTCCCCGTCCTCTTGGCGGCCAGGCACGTAGTCCCGGAGCCCGCGAACGGGTCTAGCACCACGTCGCCC
>JALSQM010000018.1 GCA_026985385.1 Acidilobaceae archaeon
CCTATGCTCCCTCACGTGCCTCTCGTACATCTCTCTCCTGTCCTCGGAGTAGCCATACTTCTCCATTAGTATCTCCTCGCTCCTGAAGTGGAACTTCGTGTACTCGACCATCCTCTTAACCACGGTTTCTAGAGCGCTCCTACCCCTACCGGTCACCACCCCCTCGAAGAGCGCGTTGAGTGTATTCACGAGGTACCTATGCTGGTTGTCGAGGCCCCTAACGAAAACGCTCAGCCTCTCATCCCTCCACTCGACTAGCCTCTCCCTAACAGCCAGGGGCACGGGCTGGGCGTCTACACTCATAGACACTATCTCCTCTAGAGCCGGCGACCCAACGAGGGAGCCCCTCGGGGTCTCCAGGGCCACCCCAGTAACTAGGCCCCCGGCGGCCAGGATCCTAGCCTCCGAGCCCCCGGGGAGCTGGGCTAGAGCGTAGATGGGCCTCCCGACTCTAAGCGAGAGCCCCGCTACCGCGGCGAGGAGCTCTCCTCCCCCACCCCTAACCCTGGGCGCCCTCAGATCCGGGATAGCCTCAGTCGATATCAGTATGTAGAGGAGGGCCTCCGGATCCGCTAGTAGAAGACTCCCGGCCTCGAACCCCTCAGCGAGCCACCTATACCTCGGGTGGCTCCTCGGCTTGGGCATTGGAGGAGGAGTTACCCTTGGAACGCCCCTCTCCATTATGTAGTACACGTCACCCCTCTCGATTCTCTCTATGAAGGACCCCTCGAAGCCGAAGAGCCTGGAGAGGAGCCTCTTTAAGATAGAGAAGAACATATTCACACCCCCGAATCGGGGGCTCCAATAAGAGTTTGTAGCGTGTAGAATTTAAGTTTTAGTCAAACACCCTGCTTTGAAGTAGCCGTTCCACCCACCTTAATACACTGATAATAACGCTCTTAATTAATTAAAAAGCTAAAAGTGACGCCCACAGCGTGATGGGAGGCTGGTGCGGATCCCTTGGAGCCCCCGGCTAGTGTGATGCTGCTACTAGCCAGTGTTGAGCTGGCCCTCCTCGTCATAAGCGTTGCACTCCTAGTCCTGAGTAGGAGGGAACACAGCGGTAGGGAGGCGCTCCTAGAGGCTATATTGAGGGCTACGAGGGAGCTTACGAGGTACGAGTACTTCTCCTCCGTGATAGACGGTATACTCAGTAGTAGGAGGAGCATATCCGGGATAGTCACGGGTAGGAGGCCCGTGACAACCGTGGGCCGGGAGGCAGTGGCTAGGATAGTCGAGGCGCTGAGGAAGGCCTCCTCGAGGGGGGTGAGCATCCGCTACATAGTGTACCCCTCACCCGATAGGCTTACAGTAGCCTACGCCTACAAGAGGGCCGGAGCCTTGATACGCTTCCACCCCTACGCTGGCCTCGCGGACTCTAGGTACACGATAATAGATGGGGAGAGCGTCATCATCGGGATAGCGGGGAAGGAGAAGGAGCACCCAACCAGGATGGGCTACGTCATAAGGAGTAGAAGCCTAGCCCAGATACTGGAGAGGCACTTCGAGGATCTCTGGAGTGAAGCCGAGGACTTCGACTCCTACCTGGCCCGGCTGGTGAGGGAGTACTCCAGGGGAGGAGCAGGGCCAGCCGAGATAGCAAGGCACCTCGAGGTCCCCGTGGAGGAGGTGGAGAAACATATAGGGGAGGAGGCGAGGCACTGAAAGGCTCAAGAAATCCTAGGGAGTTACTGTTGAGGGGTTCTGGAGGGCCTCGATAGCAGGGTGTAGAAGAGGACTCCAACGGCTACCAGCAGCCCTGCTAGGAAGAGGCCCGTTATTAGCACCACCTTGTGGGTGACGGCTATAGAGTTCACGGCCCCCTCCTGGAGTATGGGTGCGAACTGCTGCTTGAGACCCAACGCCTCTATCACGTGCCTCGCGCTGCTACTCGAGTCGAGTAGCACTACACTGTTCACAGCGGCCGCTATCTTAGGTAGCACCTGCGGTGGTATCGAGATCCCGTACTGGGCCAGCTGGCTGACTGGCACGACGCCGCGGAGCACGTCGGGCCATATGGCTATGAAGAAGGGGTACTGGCTGAAGGCGTTCAGGTACTCCCCGGCAACGATGGTTGCTAGAGCGAGGATCCCAGCCACTAGGAGTGCGTTACCCACGCCCCTCGTGAAGCGGCCGCAGAGTACCTTGGGGAGGGCGTAGCCCACGGCGGCGGCTTGGAGTGCTACGAATATCATCTTGAGCACGAAGAGCCATGAGACGTTGTAGAACGCCTTGCCATCGGCCGCCTTGAGGCCTAGGCTCGCGAATATGTTGTTGAACTTGTACGGGACGTGGTAGAGGCTCACAGCGTACCAGGCGCCTAGCACCACCATGACCGCTAGGCCTACCGCCCCAGCCTTTAGAGACATGGTTGCAACCTTCCTATACGCCTCAGCCTCAGGGCCCTCGGCCCTAGCGGCATTATAGGCGTATACGCCAGCTACAACCAGGAAGGTGGCCGTGACCGCGGCTCCTATACTCTTAACGTATAGGGAGAGGAAGGTCGGGTTCTTTGCTATAGCCGCTGATAGGTTGAGGTATAGCTTACCCGTCGCTGGGTCGAAGCTTAGGCCCGCGGGTATGTTCAGGAAGGCGAAGACCCCCCTGAACCCTAGGGGTATGAGGGTGGCTGAGATGGCCAGTAGGGCCCCGATTAGGTAGTGGGCCTGCCTGCTCCAGCGGTCCCAGCCGTACCAGAAGGCGCTTATCGAGAAGAAGTGGAGCACTATCATTACTATCGCTATCCCGAAGGGTATCAGCGTCAGGTGGCCGGCCAAGCCCAGGAAGTGGGGGTAGTAGCTCAGCAGGAACACGGTGTAGGCTGTGCCGAACACGCCTGCGACGCCGTAGGTTGCTGCGTAGAACCTCATCAGGCTCCTAGCGGGCCCCTCGAGCTCGGGCTCGCCCGTGTCGGCCCTCCTCTTGAGGTAGGGCACCAGCCAGGCGAGCCCTATGCCGAGGTTCACCATGGCTATGTGTATGCCGAACATGAAGGCCAGCATGGCAGGGGCTACACCTATCACCTCCCACTCACCCCCGGGGAAGACCCTCTAAGCCTGGTACTCGTCGGGCCTGCCGGGTATCCAGAGGACCTTGTAGGCGGCGTAGCCGAGTGCGGCTAGCACGCCGAGGAAGAAGGCTGCCACAAGCGCTATCTCGGCCGTGCTCGGCGGGTTCATCGTGTGGGCCACGTCCACGGTCATCACGCCATATATGGTCCAGGGCTTCCTACCGACCTCCCTGACGACCCAGCCCATGTTACTGATTATCTGCGTCAGACCAGCCGCCACGGGGGCCAGCACGAGGGCCCAGTGGGGCGCCTCGCCCCTTATGTGTAGGGCGTCGAGTACCCTGTCTATGAGGCCCCACTTGTAGCGTATAGCCGCCAGGGCTACTATGAGGCCGTAGATGCCAACCAGGAGGGCTAGGCCTATCTTGGTGTAGTAGACGTAGTGTATGAATATCGGCGGCCTACAGTCCTTCACCGGAGGCGTTCCAGCCAGCTTGCAGATGCAGTAGTCGCTCGGGATCTTATCGTAGACGGGTAGCTTAGCCTTAAGTGACCCGTAGGCTAGGAGTGGCATGATCTTATCCGTGTGGAGGAGTCTTGAGAGGCTCAGGATGTGCTCGCTCGTACCCTCCATGGCAGCGAACTTCTCGGGGTTCCACTTCGCCACAGCCCTGCCCATCTCGTGGCCTGCTATGAAGCCCTGGTAGGCTATTACAACCGCTGAGAAGACTGCTGCGAACTTGAAGGCGTTCATTATGTAGCGGCGGTACTCTGGGTCAGCATCCCTCGGCATTCTTAGGAGCCTGAGGGCGTAGCCTGCGAGCACCGTGAAGCCTGAGACCGTCAGGCCGGCTCCGATGCTGTGCATGAGCGTGGCCAGGTAGACTGGGCTCTTGAATGTTATGCTCATGTAGCCTATATCCTTTACAGTAGTTATGAGTATGTAGTCCAGCACGTTCTTAACTGGGAGTGATAGCAGTACCTCCTGGGGGGTCTTACCGGCCAGCTGGACGGTGGGTACCCCGAGCTTGGCCGCGAGCTTCGCCACCTGCTCTGGAGTGAGGCTCTGTATTGTCGTCACGTTGAAGAATCCTCCCTTGTAGAGTATGCTCTGACCCAGGGTGGCCCCAGTCCACGCCTCCCTCACGAGCTGCTGTACGACCCTGGATGGTATCGCTACTATCACGGCGTTACTAGCCTTCCCGACGATATCCACTTGGGCTAATGTGTGGAGCTTTGTGACGTTGAGGAGTGGCACTATATCGTTTGGTATGTAGACCTCTACCTTCGGGTAGCCCTGGGCGTAGAGGTAGGTGCCGTCAGGCTTGTAGGCCGGCAGGATCCCCGTGGGAGCCACCATGTAGCTGTTGACGCTCAGTATCATGGAGGCGCTGTACCAGGCCCCGAGGAAGCCTAGGAATGCTATGAAGGCTAGAGCCTTGGCGGGGAACCTGTTCCACCCGTACCATAGCATGTAGAGGAACACTACCTCCATGAGGAACGCGAATATCTCCATGTACAGTGGGAAGTATATGTAGCGGCCAGCGGCCTCCGTGAGGTTTGGCCATAGGAGTACCAGGCCGAACTCCGCGGCCGTGCCCGTCGCCGCGCCGACGGCGAATACCAGTACGAATGCCTTGGTTAGGGTCCAGGCGAACCTCTTCCATGATTCATCCTTCTTCCTGAGGTAGATTAGGAGGGCTATGAACGCCATGAATGGCAGGCCCAGCACGTACTGGAGTATGGCCCAGTGTATTGATATCCCGATGTATGATAGCAGCCTATCATGAGCAGCGGGGTAGTAGCTCCAGTGAGCTACCCCAGCAGCCAAGGCGCCCAGTCACCCCTAGCCGTATTAGTGGGAGTTACCCCCTAGAATATATAT